>JANQHU010000209.1 GCA_028282485.1 Bacillota bacterium | reverse complement strand
AGAGTGAGATTGATCGGGTCTTAGGTTTAGAGCTGGGGGCCGATGATTACGTAACCAAACCTTTTAGTATGCGAGAATTAATTGCCCGAGTAAAATCAGTTTTAAAACGAGTAAGGATGGCGGATCACCCCCCTGCGGCCAAAGCGATTCCAGAAGCGGCCGCAAAAGGGAGCCAAATCAAAACGGGGAATTTAGTGATCGATTTACTAGGCCATGAGGTAACAGTTAAAGGGGAACCAATTGTTCTATCCAGTAAAGAATATGAGTTATTAAGAATTTTAGCTAATCATCCGGGACAGGTATTAACTCGTGACCAGTTGTTAAACTTAGTTTGGGGCAGTGATTTTTATGGTGATAACCGAACGGTTGATGTTCACGTCCGCTGGTTGCGGGAAAAAATTGAAGACGATCCGGGAAATCCCAAATATATAATTACTATTCGTGGAGCCGGATATAAATTTCGAAAATAATAGGGGGCTGTTTATAATGCAAGTAAAAACACGGCTCTTTCTTTTTTATCTGGTCATAGTAGCAATTATTGCCAGCGGTTTAATTTTTTATTTAACCAGATACACAGAAGGGATAATTTTAAACGGGGGGCAACCCGAAGCCTTAATCAACCAAATGCGTCTAGTTTTGATCTGCGGCATTATTTTGACTGCTTTAGTAGCAGTGGTGATCGGCAATATCTTAGTAAATCGTTTTGTCAAGCCCTTTTCCCAACTACAGTTATTTGCCCGAGGTATTGCTAAAGGTGATCTATCCAGTCGAGTTAGTTTTATCGATTATATGGAATTAAATCATTTAGGTAAAACTATTAATAGTATGGCTAGTCAGTTAGCTGAATCTTTTGCTTTGATTCGCGAGGAAAAACAAAAACTGGAACTAATTATTTCGAACTTAGTTGACGGTATTTTAGTGATTGATGAGGAACAACGAGTAGTTTTAGCTAATCCGGCCATTGAAAACATGTTAGGTTTAAATTTTAAGAAGGCGGAAGGGCGCCCAATTTTGGAGGCGGTCTTAAATCATCATTTATTAGAGTTGATTCAGGAGGTTAGTGAATCAAAGAACCCCTTAGAAAGTGAGCTAACTATTTATCATCCGGGGTTAAGACAATTAGAGATTTTTTTAGCCCCCTTAGAAGATGAGAACCAGACTTCTTGCGGGTCAATTATTGTGATTCATGATGTTACCCAAGTGAGGCATTTGGAGAGAGTCCGTCAAGATTTTGTGGCTAATGTTTCTCACGAATTAAGAACTCCGATTACAGCGATTAAAGCAATGGCGGAGACTTTGATTCGGGGCGCTTGGCAAGAAAAAGAGATGCTCTTACGCTATCTCCGCGCAATTGATCAGGAAAGCGACCGTCTGGCCAATATGGTGGATGATTTATTAACCTTAGCTAAACTTGATTCGAAAATTGAGGTTACTAAGGAGAGTTTTTCTTTAATTACTTTAATCGAAGAAGTTGCCGAACGTTTTTTGCCGGTCCAAGATTTGACCCCCAAGTTTGAGATTTATTACTCAGAAACCGAGCTGCCAGCGGTTTATGCCAATCGAAACCAGATTAAACAGGTTTTGATTAATCTACTTGATAATGCTTTTAAATATACTCCGGCTTCAGGTACCGTTAAATTAACTGTCGAATTTCGGGAAAAAAGAATTCAAGTAGCTATTTGCGATACTGGGATTGGGATTCCGGAAGAAGACTTAGGCCGCATTTTTGAGCGTTTCTATCGGGTGGATAAAGGGCGTTCCCGGGTGATGGGAGGAACCGGATTAGGACTTTCCATTGTCAAGCATATTGTAGAAAGTTATGGGAGTCAATTGGAAGTAACTAGTGAATTGCATCTCGGTTCTTGTTTTGCCTTTAATTTACCTATTAAATAAAGAGCAGACCTCTGAATTATGTTGACATTTTTCTAGATTATGGTTTCAATATCTGATAATTTATGATATAGTTAAGAAAACAGCAATCTTTTGGGAGGTTTCTAGGGAAAATGACTGAGAATATACAGCAAAAAAAGACATTTTTAATTGATATGGATGGAGTTTTAGTACACGGGGAAAGAGCTATTCCGGGAGCAGTAGATTTTATTAATAGCCTCAAAGAAGGCGGCCATCGGTTTTTGATTTTAACCAATAATTCCCGGTATACGCCCCTTGACTTGCAACATCGGTTAAAAACAGTGGGTTTACAAGTGGAAGTAAATAACTTATTTAACAGTGCCATGGCCACGGCCAATTTTGTGCAGTCCCAAAAGCCGGGTGGTTCGGCTTACGTCTTAGGGGGAACCGGTCTGTATCATGCTTTAAATGATGTAGGGATTGCCCTGACAGATTATAATCCCGATTTCGTGATTTTGGGGGAAACCGAGTCTATTTCTTACGATAAAATTATTCGCGCTACCCAATTAATTAAAGCGGGGATCCCCTTTATTGCGACTAATCCTGATTCAGCCAATCCTACCGAAAGTGGGGTCATTCCGGCCTGTGGCGCAGTAGCGGCTCTTTTAGAAAAGGCCACTGGTTATAAACCTTACTTTGTCGGGAAACCTAATCCATTAATCATGCGGTTAGCCCTGCGCTTTATTGGGGAGCATTCTGAAAACGCGATCATGGTTGGCGATAATATGGAAACCGATATCCGGGTAGGTTTAGAATCTGGTCTGGAAACCATTTTAGTATTAAGTGGGGTTACTAGTGAAGAGATGATTTCCAAATTTCCTTATCGGCCTAATCGGGTAGTTAAATCAGTAGCTCATATTGAATTACCTTAAAATTAAATATAAATACATTTTTAATGAATCCTTTATATAAAAAATGGGTCAATTTAAGTATTATTATAAATAATAATTTGCCGTTTATTCCAAATTTAAAATGTCCTAAATGTGATGAAGAGGCGATTGATTTTATCCATATAGGAAATTCTGAAACTAAAGTAGGTTTTATGGATGTTTGGTGTAATTCATGTTTATACGGAATTCATTTATCAAGAGTACTATTACCAGAAAAGGCTGAAATAATACCCTTTGAAATACCTGCAGAAAAATTATTAAAAAAAGTTCCTAATTTCAAACAAGTAACTCCTTGATTTAGTTCATGACAGAATAATATTATATTATATATATTGAGGGTAATTTTTTAAACTTATTTATAATAGTGTTGTTTGAATGTATTTTATTGTTAAAATAGTAGCCACCGAACGAAAATTGATAGTGGCTACTAGGTTTATTTATATTAAGCAAATAATTTTCACTGTAAGTGTTTTTGATAATACTTCTTTTTATTTATTTCCATATAATAACTTAAGTCTAAGCCATTGGCTTGAAAACTTTTATTACCAAAATGGTGTACATAAGTATCCCGAGCTAAGACATTGCGGTAACCCATTTGATGAAAACGGCGGGTTAGATCAGTATCTTCGTAACAGCCAATTTCAAAATCTTCATCAAACCCTTTTGCTTTTTGAAAAATTTCTTTCTTAACTAAAAGGCAGAATCCGCTAGCGCTTTCACTATCCCGCCATTTGGCGGGATTTTTACGATTATACTCAGCCATGAAATTTTGGATTTCATTTAAACCTTGTAAAGAATTATTGATTTGAGCATAAGGATTAAAGTTCGAACAAGGATTCACCGCCGCAATTTGGGAGTTGCTATGCAAACAATAAAGGAGGTTTTCTAACCAATTTTTACCAACCAAGGTATCGCTATTTAAGAATAATAAAGAATCGCCAATAGCCAAGGCCGCTCCTTGATTACAACCTTTAGCATAGCCATAATTACTAGGATTATGATGAATAATGGTACGCAGGGGCTGGTAGCGATTTAAGGTTTGAGGATTGTACATTTTATTATGAGACGAATAATTATTTTTTTTACTGGTTGAATAAGGAACAACTTTGTGATTAGTATTTATTCGTTGCTGAAAACTACTTAAAAAGGACCTAGTCCCATCGGTGGAAGCATTGTCAATAATAATTAATTCATAGGGAGCTTTGGTATACTTAACCAGACTGTTGAGACAATTTTTAGTGTAATGCAGGGCATTGCAAGTTAAAATAATTATACTACAGCGTTTCATTAACTCACCTCACTTTCCTGTTAATTTTAAATTAACTTTTCAACCAAACGAATTTCCGATGCTGGATATTGAAATGCTGCTAAAATAGATCTTTCGGTAGGGCCTAACTTTGCCGTTTGCCGCCAGAGATTAAAATCAGCAGTAGTATGTTTGGCTAAGTAAAAGATCTTCCAAACTCCATAAAGAGGGTCTGACTGGTGGTTGCGAGCTAAATGTTGGCATTGATGGGATACGAGATAACCTTTTTTTAAGCCTAAGTTTTGGGCTTTGGCCATAAAAAAACTTTCATCATTACCATAAAGGGTGCGATCGTTGTTGGGGATTTGAAAATGTTGTTGCCAAAGCTGTTTCTTTATCATAATACAGGCAAAATGAACTAAATCTTCTGATATTTCTAAAGTATAGGTAGAACGCTTCTGCCATGGATATTTGCCAATCGGGTAAATGGGCACTGTTAAACCAACATAAGCTAATTCGGAAAAATCACAGAGTGCCTGAAACATGGCACGAGACCAATTAGTGTCGGGGACTATGGTATCATCATCTAGTTTAATCAAATACTCTCCTTGAGCGCGCCGAAAACCATATTGAAACCCTTGGGTACAACCAAGGTTATGTCCGGGATCGAGAACTTTAACCCGGGGATGTTTAAAACGGCGCAGAAAACTTTTGACATTGGGATAAGGGGGATGATTGTTAACTAATAAAATTTCCGCATGATTGTCGGTAGTATTTAAAACATTTTTGAGGGTTTCTTTTAGGAGGGTGAGAGTATTATAACAACAAATTATAATTGAAAAACGCATTATTATCGCCTCTTTTTAGTTAATATATTTATAGTTTATGAGGCAGTAAATCAAAAAGAGTGTGCACTTATCTTTTTTTTTCAAGTTTTAATAATTCGAGAGCATGATTTAATTCGGTCACATTGAGCCTGAGCCACACGTTAACTTGAATTTCAGCTGAATTTCGATTAAAATAAGCCAGGCATTTATTGTAAATACCATATTTTTTGGCGCGCGCAATAGTTTTGGTTCGAATAGACTTACTGTAAAGGTACTTCCCTCTGCTGTTTTTAGCAAAATACTCCTCATTAATTAATTTTCTTCCTGTATCGGCAATTCGGCCGCTTTCCCCGTATATGGCTTTGATTAGTAAATCATCTGCAGTAGAATTTATAGGAATAAATTTTAAAATTTTTTTGAAGATACCAACGGCCCCTAAGGGTCCGTGCTGCACCGCGCGCGACCATAAAACATTTCGCAGGGCAAAGCTATATTTTTCAATATCAAATGCAAATTTTTCTAAAAGAGCCTCTTTAGCTTTATTATAATATTCTTGTTTAATATAAGCATGTTGGAGTTGAAAAAATTTTTTTTCCGCTTTCCGCCCAAGGGCCTTCCAGGCAATATTGAAATTATTTCCGTAGCGATAACCGTCTTGGCGATAAGCATTTATCAGCAATTTATAGAAAGCCTTATTTTTATTTTTTAACCATCTAACAAAGTATAAAGGGATATTAAAAGCACTAGCAAATTGGTAAGCACCATAGGAGGCGCCGCCCCGATCCCCACCACCACCAGAAATACTACCCGGATCTCCGTTAGATTCGTATTTCGCGGAAAGAATTCCCAATGAGGAATTATCTAACAATTTTTGTACAGAAATTTTTCTCATTTAGATCTCACCTTGTTTTTTCTTTATAATAGTATATTGAAAAAAAACCAAGATGCGCTAAGCGGAAAGCAGGTTCGAATTATAAAAAAAATAGCATTATGATGGTGACCAGCCATTCATAATACTATTTTGTCAAAAAATCGGTAAAAAAAGTTATTTAGGAGAATCTTAGTTAAAAAGTTTGCCACTTAGTAAATTTTTAAAAAAAGTAGCGAGCGCCCGCCAGCCTTTTACTAAGAGATTGGCTTCTTTGATAGCAATGGGGGTGTAAACCTCGGTTGTACCGATGATTTTATCATCTACAATTGCCTGCAGTCTGCCTACCGTATCCCCCGATTTTAACGGAAGTTTGAGTTTTTCATTCATAATTAATTTAGTTTTAATGTGGTCGGCTTTTTCACGCTCCACTAAAACCGCTAAATCTTTTTTTAGCTTAACGTCAAATTTTTCCGGACTAGCGTTTTTGAGCATGGCTTCTTTAATTGTGGTTCCGCTTTTTTTAACTATAGTCCATTTGTAATTTCGAAAGCCGTAATTTAAGAGTCTTTTAGTACTTTCGATTCTTTTGCGATCACTGGGAGTACCGAGAATAACCGAAACTAAGCGAAAATCATTCTTTTGAGCAGTAGCGGCCAGGCAGAATTTGGCTTCATTGGTATGACCAGTTTTTAAGCCGTCGGCAGGCGCATATTCTCGGAGTAAATTATTGGTGTTTTTTAACATGAATTTGCCGTTGCGTAAGGTGTCTAACCAAATAGAAGTATATTTAGTAATCTCGGGGTATTTAAGGAGTTCTTTGGAGATTACCGCTAGATCGTAAGCACTACTATAGTGCTGAGGATCAGGAAGACCGGTTTCATTAGCAAAATGGGTATTTTTAAGGCCTAATTCTTTTGCTTTTTTATTCATGTAATCAATAAAATCAATGGTGGAACCAAATAAATGTTCCGCTACGGCAGCGCTGGCATCATTAGCCGAAACTATCGCAATGGCTTTAAACATCTCCTTTAAAGGCATTTCTTCCCCTTCCCGTAAATAAACCTGGGAACCACCCATTTTGGAAGCTTCTGTAGAAGTACGGATCGTATCCGTCCAGGCTACTCTTTTTTGGGCCACCGCTTCCATAATGATTAACATAGTCATTAGTTTCGTGACACTGGCCGGTGGCAAGGGAGCGTGGGCGTTTTGACTATAAAGAACCTGTCCGGAAACCGGATCCATAAGCACGGCCGCTTTGGCTGTAACGCTAAATTCGGCACAGACGGGTAAACTAAGGTGCAAGATTAAGATTAAGGTCAGTAGCAAAATTATTAGATTTTTGCTTTGAAAAAGTGATTTCATGAAATGAAAACCCCCTGTTAAAAATTTGAAAAAAATATGAAAAAACTAATTTTTCTGATTCTTTATTCTTCGAGCTTTATAACTTAGATACCTCCTTTTTTATTTGTTAAGTTTAACAACTTACTTTTAAGAATAATTATCGGCTTATTGGACAGATTAGTATAGAGGTTTTTGAAAAAAATATAAAAAAGGAGGAAATTAAATAATGAATCAAACCACACAAAATTCTAATCAAAATCGAATGTCTGAACCACCAAATGTAATTTCTACAAAGGATCTTTCTTATTTAAAAGATGCCATGGCATGGGAATTATTAGCCACCAAAAAGTGCCGCCATTATTCATCCATTTGCACTGATCAGGAATTAAAAGGGGAGATTGACAAGGTGGGACAAAAGCATCAGCAGCATTATGATAAGCTTCTGAAATATTTACAATCTAATCCTAATCAAAAATATATGCAATAAAAATAATTAATTAAGGAGGAATCTAAAGAGGATGCAAAATACTAGCGGGAACCAACCTGGTCAAAATGAAATGAAGAATGCTCAGGCTAAGCAAGGACAAGGATTTGCTCAAAATCAACAACAAACGATCAGTAATGATACCGGGACGATGGCTAATCAAGCTAAAGGGCCGGAAATGAACGAGCGGGATTTTATTAATGATCTCTTAGCAACGGAGAAATATTTGACTGATAGTTTTAATATTTTTGCCCGTGAGGCTAGTAATGAAGTCTTATTTCAGGATGTGCTTACCATTCTCAATGAAACTCAGCAAAATGCTAGAAATATATTTAATGCGATGTTTAAAAAAGGCTGGTATCAATTAACGGCAGCCCCGGTTCAGGAAATTCAGCAGGCTACCCAACAGTTTAAAAACTATGAAAGCCAATTTCCTTATCAATAAACTATTTAATA
>JANQHU010000251.1 GCA_028282485.1 Bacillota bacterium | reverse complement strand
TCCTGCCTCTAAGCCACGCTCCCGGCCTCCCTGCCGGGATGAAATAATTGCTGCCGTGTTCAAAAAAAGAGTCAAATGTTTATTTCGACTCCTATAATAAAAAAACAAATCACCGTTGGCTCGTGACCGACGGCTGAGTGTATTTTTATAAATTAAATAAAAGAAAGTGTTTAAGCTAAATAGTCTTCTAAATTTTGTGGAACGTCTTCTTCTTCTTGAGCTAATACTAATTCACTTACTAAGATACGCCTGGCGTTATCGAACATTCGTTTTTCGCCACTGGACAGGCCTTTTTCTTTTTCGCGGCTAGAGAGGTTGCGTACTACTTCGGCCACTTCGTAAATGTTGCCGCTTTTCATTTTGTCCATATTTTCCCGGTAACGATGATTCCAATTAATAGGCATTGTGCTACATTCTGCTTTGAGAATATTTATTACCTTGATAATTTCTTCTTCATCAATAACTTGTCGGAGTCCTAATTCTTGTACCTTATCTAAAGGTACCATTACTTTCATTTCTCCCATAGGTAACTTAATAATATAATATTTTATCCGGATACCTGCTATTTCTTTTTCTTCGATGTCTTCAATAACTCCTGCGCCATGCATAGGATATACTACTTTATCGCCAATATTAAACATTTATAATCACCCTACCAATCGATAATTATTATACTATATCGACAGATAAATGTCAAGTTAATATAACGTCGTTTTTTATGAATATTATTAATAATTCAAAAATGTATTATCCAAAAATTCTTCTCTAAAAAGGTCATCTTTGATTAATCTCTCCAGCTTTTCAATCATCGTATTTAAAGACCAAGTATATTTATTAAAATAATAACGAAAACATAATTGATACAATTCCCAGGGAAAATATAAATAAGCTTTTAAAAACAAGTTATCCTCAGAGGAAATGGCGATATATTCTTGATAGGATTTTCGTAAGGTTTGATACCACTCTGGATCCCACTGATTCATCCGGCCTGATTTTACTAAGAGTTTACCAAAATCAAAAATTGGAAGGGCGAAACGCGCTTTATTGTATCGTAACAAATAGCTATTTCCTTGCTGATCAACTCGGAGATTTCCGCGACTGATTAGGTGTAAAACCAAGCATTCGGACTGGTGGTCAAAAGTTAGTTTTTCCATTATCCGCAAAACGTAATCAAATTTTTTTACCATTTCGGGATAATAATCCCGTAATAAAAGATCAAATTGACTGGGATATAAGCGTTGGTGGGCTAAAATAAAAAAAGTATTAAAATTTTTTTTCATTTCTGCAAAAGTAGCCAATAATCGCTTGGCGAGAGGTTTTTCGGCCCCCAGTGGTTTGGTGAGCTCCTTGGTTTTCTGATGAAAATGGCCAATTAAATTAATAACCCCTTTTAAATGTTGCGGATTGCTAAAAGATATTTTGGCTAAATCCGGCCAATTGGTTAAATATAAATGGGTTCTTTCATTTAAAGAGAGATATTCTTCCCCGGTATCCCAGGTTTGGGGTTGGAGAAACCCTTTTATCTCCCTCTCGGCAAAACTTTTTAGATAATCTTGTTCTAACTTTAAACTTTCTGCACTACCTTTAAAAAAATGTAGCCCCATTTTTTGATCTTCTTGTTCGATAATCAGTATTTGGTCAATCTGAACTAGATTCTTGATCCTAAAACCTATTTTTTGGGATATTTCTTCGTAAGTCATCTTCAAAAACACTCCTTCATAATTGACTAGGCAGTGATAAACTATTATTTCGGGAATTCTTTCCAATGTATTTGCGAGGTTATTTTTTGATTATTGGAATTATTGGCAAGGGTTCTTGTGTTATCTTCCATGGTGAAATCTACTTCTTCTTTGATAAAATTTTCGATATTCTCGGTTATTTCTAAAACTATGGCTTCTGATTGTTGATCAGCTTCTAAGCTCCTTTCTGCTTCTGCCCCATTCACCCTTTCGTCAACCGTTACATGAGAAGGCTTTTCTGCTTTAGTAAAGCCTCCCCAGGACTCAACACTGGTTAATTCCGTTCCATTTTTAGGGATTACTGGCGTATTCACTTTTCCCCAGAGCCAACGCTTTTGAGCATCAAACTCTTGCACCATTTGTTCGAGGCAATGGTTTTTTCGACTAAGCATTTTCAAAAGTTCTTTCACATGCTTTCGTTCTAATTTATCTGGTAATAACTTTTCTAAGAAAGCAAAGACTTCCCAAGGGAACCTAAGCAAAATATGAAACGCCTTATACTCTTCCGGGCAGAGGGGTTGCCTTTTAAAATATTCACCCAGAAAAAAAAGCAGCCATTCCGGTTCCCACCAATTAACCTGCCCGATAAAATCAGCCAAATCTGCCACCCGGGGCCGAAAAGCAATCGCCTCCCAATTAAGAAGATAGTAATTATTCTGCTGTAAGACTAAATGTGCGGGCCTAAAGGCCCCGTGAGTAAGCATGCCGCTATTTAACTGATTCTCTAAGAAAGCATTCATTTCTAAGGACTGCCATTCTTTTTTAATGCCTTTTAATAATTCTAAAAGTAGATTTTTAAATTCCAGAATGCTCTTCTGATGCTTTTCACTATAAACTTTAAGCTCTAAATCATTAATTAATTGCAGTTTTTCATCTAAATTTTTCTCAAAATCATTCCAGCGGTCCCGCTTGAGTTCAAGTGCGCACTCCATTAGAAACCCTTTGCTGGTAGCATGAAAATTAGCAATAATTTCGGCGGCCCGGGCTAGCGAAGCTGGATCGCTTACGCTAAAAGGTTCCTCAGGGAAAAACCAAGGTTGAATGAAATAAGCGGTTCGCATTTCTTCTAAAATAATTGATTTTTGCCAGGCGGTAGCCCAATTATCAAAAGAAGCTGCTTCTAGGTATTCTAAGATTGATTTTAACCAGAGTAGTTCTTGTTTTTCATAGCTAATGAGACTAAAACGAAACCAACCTTGATTTGTATAGAAATAACAAGCATCTTTTGCTTCATAAAAACGGCAGACTTTTAAATTAAATTGCAGGAGAAAGGATTCTAATTTCACATAATGCTGCTTATTATTGCGAAAAAAAGTTAAGGATTTTTCCATATTTTGATGGGAACGATGCCTTCTCATTTTAAATACTCCTCTTTAATTTTTTTTTGGGACTTTTGGCACAATTTTGGCACACCGACTCATAAAATATCCTATGCGCCCATTAACTAAGAATATGGCAATTAATTAATTAAAAGGAGGAAAAAATTTGGAGATCCGCAGCCGGGCTCCACTTCGGATTAGTTTTGGCGGTGGAGGTACCGATATAGAGCCATATCTTTCCGAAAAAGGAGGGGTGGTTTTAAGTACCACCATTAATCGCTTTAGCTTTGGGACTTTAGAACCACGGTCTGATCAAGAGATCCAAATTGAGTCCCTCGATGTGGAGATGTTTTCTAAATTTTTGGCCTCCCAAAAATTAGTCTTTGATGGAAAACTAGATCTGGTGAAAGCCGTCTTAAAAAAACTAAAAGGATGGAAACAAGGATTCTCGTTATTTTTGCATAGCGATGCCCCACCGGGAAGTGGCTTGGGTTCATCATCAACAATGGTCGTGACTCTGTTGGGATTATTTCGTCAATGGCTTAATCTACATTGGGATAATTACGATTTAGCTAATTTAGCTTACGAAATCGAGCGCATTGATTTAGGTATCCGCGGGGGGAAGCAAGACCAGTATGCGGCGGTTTTTGGCGGTTTTAATTTTATTGAGTTTTATCATGATGCTACGATTGTAAATCCTTTGCGGATTGCCCCCCAGATTCTCAATGAATTGGAGTATCATTTACTCCTTTGCTATACCGGCAAAACTCGCCTTTCTGGTAATATTATTGCTTCCCAAGTAGAAGGCTATCTCCAAAAAAAAGAGAGCTCCCTGCAAGCTTTAGATGAATTAAAGGCCATCACCATTTATATGAAAAATGCGCTTTTACAGGGCAAACTAAATCTTTTCGGCGAGTTACTCCACGAGGCCTGGATGAACAAGAAACAATTAGCCGGAGCCATAACTAATGAAAAAATTGATACTTTATATCATTTAGCCAAGAGTAAAGGAGCTCTAGGAGGAAAAATCCTCGGGGCTGGCGGAGGGGGCTATCTCTTGTTGTATTGTCCTTATAACCGACGCCATTTGATCTTGGCGGAATTAGAAAAAATGGGCGTCCAAGCAACTCCCTTTAGTTTTGATACCCAAGGGCTAACAACCTGGCGGGTTTAATGACTATGTGGTTAAATTAGCTAATAGGATAGCTAAGTTGGAAAGAAAAATTTTAAAGAAAACAGGTGAAGCTCCTTTATGAAAATAGCAATTGAAGCCCGCCCCATAATGTGGTCTTATGGCACCGGAATTGGTAACTACACCAATTCTTTAATCAAAAACTTAGCCCTAATT
>JANQHU010000077.1 GCA_028282485.1 Bacillota bacterium | reverse complement strand
GCTTTGGAAGCTTATGGTGCAGCTTATACTTTGCAAGAACTATTAACAGTGAAGTCGGATGATGTGATTGGTCGTGTTAAAACCTACGAAGCCATAGTTAAAGGGGAAAATATTCCGGAACCAGGAGTGCCGGAGTCCTTTAAAGTTCTTATTAAAGAGTTACAGAGTCTCTGTTTGGATGTAAAAGTATTAACCGAAGAATCTGAAGAAGTCTCTATTAAAGAAGATGACGAAGATGTTAAAGAAATGGCTAAAGAATTAGGCTTAGAAGTGGGCACCGCCCAAGGACAGGTTTATGAAGAAGATGTTGAGGATTCGGTTGATGGTGAAAATGAGATTTTTGATGAAGAAGAAGATGACGATGTCTTTGAAGAAATCTTTCAAGAAGAAGTTAGCGAAGAAGCTTAGTTGAAATAAAATTCGAGCGTCAGTTAATTAAGGAGGGAATCCCTTTGCTTGATGCCAATAATTTTGATGCCTTAAAGATTGGCTTAGCGTCCCCGGAACAAATTCGTATTTGGTCTAGTGGTGAAGTGAAAAAACCAGAAACAATTAATTACAGAACATTAAAGCCTGAACGGGAAGGTTTGTTTTGTGAAAAGATTTTTGGGCCCCAACGTGACTGGGAGTGTCATTGTGGCAAGTATAAACGGGTTCGTTATAAAGGAATAATATGTGATCGCGGTGGCGTTGAAGTTACCCGATCCAAAGTCCGTCGGGAACGCTTGGGTCATATTGAATTAGCGGCTCCGGTATCCCATATCTGGTATTTTAAAGGAATTCCCAGCCGCATGGGATTGCTGCTGGATATGTCGCCTCGCCATTTGGAAAAGGTATTATATTTTGCCTCCTATGTGGTTGTGGATACGGGAAACACACCACTAATGAAGAAACAATTGCTTTCCGAAAATGAGTATCGTGAGGCCCGGGAAAAGTATGGCCAGAGTTTTAAAGCATTAATGGGGGCCGAAGCTATAAAAGAATTATTGTATGAAATTGATAGTGAAAAGCTTGTCTCTGAGCTGAAAAAAGAAATCAAGGAAGTCAGCGGCCAACGCAAAATTCGTGCTATCCGGAGATTGGAAGTAGTCGAGGCTTTTCGTGAATCCAGTACCAGGCCGGAGTGGATGGTATTAGAAGTAGTTCCGGTCATACCGCCGGAATTACGTCCCATGGTTCAACTTGATGGGGGCCGTTTTGCTACTTCTGATTTAAATGATTTATATCGTCGAGTTATTAATCGTAATAATCGTTTGAAGAGATTATTAGAATTGGGAGCGCCGGATATTATTGTTCGTAATGAAAAAAGAATGCTCCAAGAAGCGGTGGATGCTCTTTTAGATAATGGTCGTCGCGGTCGTCCGGTAACTGGTCCGGGGAATCGACCTTTAAAATCATTAAGTGATATGTTAAGAGGAAAACAAGGCAGATTTCGTCAAAATCTATTAGGAAAAAGGGTTGACTACTCCGGCCGTTCGGTTATTGTAGTTGGACCTGAATTAAAATTGCACCAATGTGGTTTGCCCAAAGAGATGGCCTTGGAATTATTTAAGCCGTTTGTGATGAAACGTTTGGTTGATAAAGGCTGTGTTCATAATATTAAAAGCGCCAAACGTATGGTTGAGCGATTGCGAACCGAGGTTTATGATGTATTAGAAGAAGTGATTCATGAACATCCGGTTTTATTGAATCGGGCTCCTACCTTACACCGTTTGGGAATCCAAGCCTTTGAGCCTGTTTTAGTTGAAGGGCGAGCTATTCAAATTCATCCCTTAGTCTGTACCGCGTATAACGCGGACTTTGATGGGGATCAAATGGCGGTACATGTGCCGTTGTCCACAGAAGCTCAATCTGAAGCCAGATTATTAATGCTTTCGGCTCATAATATCTTGCAACCTTCAAACGGGCGCCCGATTGCTACTCCTACTCAAGATATGGTCTTAGGATGTTATTATTTAACTCAGCTACGAGAAGGGGTCAAAGGAGAAGACAAAATCTTCGTTAATTCTGAAGAAGCAATCTTTGCCTATCATCTCGATGAAATTGAGCTGCACGCTAAAATTAAAGTTCGTTTGTACGGACAGTTAATAGAAACAACAGCCGGACGTTTGCTTTTTAACGATTTCGTTAAATTAGACTTACACGAGGATCCAATTGAGAATTTTCAAATTATGAACTGTGTGATTGACCGTTCCAAGTTGGTGGAAATAGCCAGTAGAGTGGCGCGTACCCATACAGTAACCAAGACGGCGGAGATTTTAGATCAGATCAAACGATTAGGCTTTAAATATGCTACCAGATCAGGAACTACCATTGCGGTTAAAGATTTGATCGTCCCGCCGGAGAAAAAAGAACTATTAAAAGAGGCCGAAAAACAGGTAGAACAGGTTGAAGAACAATTTCGCCGGGGTCTAATTTCTGGGGAAGAAAGATACCAACGCTTTATTGATATCTGGACTAAAACCAAAGACAATATTTCAAACGCCATGAATCGAAGAATGGATAAATTTAATCCGGTCTATATGATGACGCGTTCGGGAGCAAGAGGTAATCCGTCCCAGTTAGCTCAGTTAGTTGGGATGCGCGGTTTGATGTCCGACCCGACAGGTAGAATTAGGGATTTACCAATTCGGGCTAATTTCCGGGAAGGCTTAAACGTTTTAGAGTTCTTTATTTCCACTCATGGGGCCCGTAAAGGATTAGCTGATACCGCCTTACGTACCGCTGACTCAGGTTATTTGACCAGAAGGTTAGTGGATGTGGCCCAAGATGTGATTGTGCGGGAAAATGATTGTGGAACAACCGAAGGAATCCTTATATCAGCCATTATGGAAGGCAATGAAGTT
>JANQHU010000221.1 GCA_028282485.1 Bacillota bacterium | reverse complement strand
GGCTTTAAACCCTACTGGATTAATACCAGCGATAACCGCATCCTTAAAGAAGTGATGCAACTAGACAAAAAAGAAGGCAAAGAAGTAGTCGAGAAACTGATTCACGGGAAAGAAGTGCGGAAGGTCTTAGAAGAAAATGTAGTCTACCAAAATATAAAGGTTAACCCGGAAGTAGCCTGGAGTTTTCTGCTTCACGCCGGTTATTTGAAAGCTTCAAAGCGACGGAAGGATATTTTTGGAGAAAAATTTGAGTATCAGATTGAGATTCCTAATGTGGAAGTACGAACCATTTATAAAGATATGATCCGCAGTTTTTTGAAAGAAGAGATAAAAGTTTCCCAGAAGGTGGAAGGAATAATAGCTTCCTTATTAAAACATAATTTAGAAAAATTTGAGATTTTATTAAAAGAATTATTCTTTCGTTATGTGAGCTATAATGACGGGCCAAATAAAAACTTTGCCGAATTAGATTATGATGAACAAGAATACCGCTACGAAAATTTTTATCACGGTTTTTTGTTAGGCTTACTGATGTATGCTATTGATAAGTATCAAATATATAGTAACCGGGAATATGGTTTGGGTCGCCCGGATCTGGTCTTAATTCCCCGAGACAAAAAACAAAACCCAACTGCCTATCTTTTTGAATTTAAGTGGGAGAGTACCAAAAGTAAAAAAGAATTAGAAGAGCTAGCGATAGAAGCTGTGGGGCAGATTAAAGCCAAGAAATACCGGGAAGGAGTCGCCGCCGAGGAGCTCACTGACGTAGTGGCCTTGGGGGTTGGGTTTAAGGGAAAAGAATTAAAGCTAATGAGGTAAAGAGTTAGTTACACACTTTATTTTTAGAGTCCCCAAAACGGTTGTTTTAGCATAATCTACAATAGTGATAAAAACATAATGAGGGGGTTCGCTATTTTTGAATAATTATATGCAAACGCCGTATCCGGGTTATCCTTTTACTACTAACAAATATATCCGTACCTATCCCTATGTAAGCCAATATGCTTATCCGGAAGCTCTGGCTTTAATCCAACAAGCAGTCGAATCAGAAAAAGAAGATGAGCTCTTTTATGATTATTTACTTAGTGTTGCGCCGGAGGTTGATAAATCAATCATTAGGGCGATTCGGGATGATGAACAAAAACATAACCTTTTATTTCGCGAATTGTATCTGGAGTTAACGGGGCAAGATCTCCCGGAAAAAATGGAAGTGGATTTTCAAAGACCCAGTAGTTATTGTGACGGGCTAAAAAATGCGCTTTTTGGGGAACTGGGAGCAGTAGAAAAGTATCGTAAAATTTTAAATGGTTTAGAGTTTTTACCTTATCGCAATATTGTTACGGAAATTTATACCGATGAATTAAAGCATGCTGCCAAATGGAATTACCTCTTTGCCCTAAACTGTCGCTAAAATAATTTTTTTGAAAATTTATCAATAAAGCCTACTATAAAAATTTATAGTGGGTTTTTTATGTGAAAAAATATTTAAAAGGGATTTTGAATGTGATAAGATAAAATTGTAGTTTAGGTTAATTAAAGAAAAGTAGAAGAGGTGTTTACTTTTGATCAATAAAGGGATTGTGGAAAAAATTTACGAAGCAGCCAATATTCAACGTTGGAATGATTATGTCCGGCCCGTAGAATTAACCGAAGTGGATAAGCAGGCTCATAAAATGGTCTTGGCTTATGTCTTAGCTCGTTTTGAAGAAACGGAACGCAAGGCGGTCATCGATTGGCGGGCTTTGATTGAAGGGGGGATTTTTGAATTTTTTCAACGGGTGATTTTAACTGATTTGCGCCCCGATGTTTTTCATAAGGTGATGGCTAGTAAAGGAACCGAATTAAATAAATGGATTTTGGAACAGTATGAGTCTGATTTGAAAAATGTAAAGGGGCACTTTTTTGATAAATTTGCCACTTACTTACTAGATGACCAGGCTCAGGATTTAAGTCTCGAAAGGAAGATTCTGCAGGCAGCCCATTATTTAGCGACAAATTGGGAGTTTCGAATTATTCATCATGCCAGTTCCTTTATTTATGGGATTGATAAGATTAAAGAAAAGCTGGAAAATCAAATTGAAGACTACTCGGATTTAATCGGGGTTCAAAAGATTGCCTTAGGAAAAAAGTCATTCGGGTTTGTGGATCTTTGTGGCCAATTGCGGTTTCAGCAACGGTGGGCCCAATCGCCGCGGTTGCCAAAAACTTCGGTGTTAGGGCATTTACTGATTGTGGCGATGTTTTCTTATTTTTTTTCGGTAGAGATTGGAGCTTGCCCGAAACGGCTGTATAATAATTATTTTTGTGCTTTATTTCACGATTTGCCGGAAGTTTTAACCCGGGATATTATTTCGCCCATTAAGACCTCGGTGGAAGGATTGCAGGAAATAATTAAAGAATATGAAGCCATTCAGTTGGAGGAAAAGGTATTACCTCTCTTGCCCACTTCCTGGCACAAGGAGATTAAATACTTTACTCAGGATGAATTTACTAATAAAATTATTAAAGATGGAGTTGTAATTAAAGATCTCTCCCAAGAAGAGTTAGATGAATTATATAACGCTGACTGTTTTGCCCCTTTAGACGGGCGGTTGCTAAAAGCCTGTGATCATTTAGCTGCCTTCATTGAGGCGTCATTATCTTTTCAGCACGGTATTAGATCCCATCATTTAGAAGAGGGTTATCAGAAATTAAAAAGTTTATATAATCAAAAAACCATGGCGGGAATTGATTTTGGACGAATCTTTAACTTTTTTGTGGTTTAAACTAGGAATGTAATCTATTGTTAACACTTTTGCAATTGATGTTCTTATTTGAAGATGATAGAATAAAAACCATAAAAAGAGAAATAAGAACGAGGTTAATTGTAAAAGTGGGGGATGGTTTTGGATGTTAATGAATGTTAACAGTATTTTGTTTGAGGCAATTATCACCAAATGGTTACCGTTTTTTGGAGTGTTAATGTTGACAATTTCTGTGGCTTATTTATTTTTAGGTAATCCTCATGGTAAACGGAAAAGAGTAGCGGCTTTAATAGGGATCTCAATTCTTTCGGTCACTCCAATGATCGTGATTTGGGTCTGCGGCTCTCAGAGCTAGGAGTTGTGAGAAAACAAAATACAGAAAGCCTTCTATATATTAGCATATAGAAGGCTTTCTGCTAAAAGATAATGCTGAAATTTATGGTGCATTTTTTCGTTATAATTTATAGAGAATTACTAAAAAGGCGGGATTATTTGCAAATGAAAAAATATTTGGCCATTTTTTTTATATTTATCCTCTTAATTTGCGAACAAGTTTATGGGGCTTCATTAGCAAAAGATTTACAAAAAAAATTAGAGAAATTACGCACAGTTTCTACTGTTTATGATGTAAAAGGCGAACTAATTGGAAATCTTTATTATTATCGGCGGGTTTGGTTGTCTGTTGAAAAAATCAGCCCTAGTTTACAAAAAGCGGTAATTGCCATTGAAGATAAGCGTTTTTATAAACATAATGGAGTGGATCTGCAAGGGATTCTCCGGGCCCTGTGGCGAAACATCGTCACTTGGGGCAAACGAATGGAAGGGGGCAGTACCATTACCCAACAGTTGGCAAAAATCGCCTTGCTCTCTTCAGAACGAACGCTGGCCCGGAAACTGCAAGATATTGAGTATGCCATGGATATTGAAAAGACTTATACGAAAGCCGAGATTTTAGAGTTTTATTTAAATAATATTTATATGGCGCATGGTAATGTAGGGGTCGAAGCTGCCAGCCGTTACTATTTTAATAAATCGGCGGCTAACTTAGAAATAGCCGAAAGCGCCTTGCTGGCTGCCGTTATTAATAGTCCGGAAAATTATTCCCCTTTTAAACATCCCAAGGCCGCCAAAAAACGGCGAAATATTGTTTTACAAAAAATGTTGGAGCAAAAGTATATTACTAAGGCTCAATATCAAAAAGCCTACAAAGCCCCTTTGGGAATTGTACCAGAGGGCACCACCACTACGGTAGGCGGCTATTTTTTAGACTATATCCGGGAATGGTTGTTGGCTACTGGTTATACTGAAGAAGAATTACGTTTTAGTGGGTATAAAGTTTATACTACCTTAAATTTAGATTACCAAAAAAAAGCGGAAGCAGTAATGCGGAATTTACCGAAACCACCGACTAAAAAACTGCCCCAGGGAGCTTTGGTAATGCTTGATCCCCGTAACGGAGGGGTTTTAGCTATGGTAGGCGGTCGCGACTATAATCATTCTCAGTTGAATCGGGCGGTCAATGCTTATCGCCAACCCGGTTCGGCCCTCAAGCCTTTTGTCTATGCAACGGCGCTGGAGAAGGGGTTTACCGCGGCCTCCTTATTTGAAGATAAACCTTTGGAAATAGAGTTGCTAAATGGTGAGATCTGGACTCCCAACAATTATGATAAAAAATACCGGGGCAGCATTAGTCTCCGTGGGGCTCTCCGGGAGTCGGTAAATACAGTAGCAGTGCAGTTACTCCAAGAAATCGGAATTGAAGCGGTAGTGGAACAGATGGAGCGCATGGGAATTAAAAGTTTAGTAAAAACCGGGAGGTCGAATGATTTGGCTTTGGCTCCTTTGGCTTTGGGAGGCTTAACTAAGGGAGTCAGTCTGCTGGAGTTAGCGGCGGCTTATACTCCTTTTCCCGGCGGCGGAAATTATGTAGAACCCTGGCCGGTAAAAAGAATTATGGATCAGCAAGGTAATCTGCTCCGGAGTTTTCAAAGTCAGAAACATTCGGCTATTTCCGGGACTACGGCTTATATTATGACTTTATTAATGAAAGATGT
Source organism: Bacillota bacterium (assembly GCA_028282485.1). Taxonomy (GTDB): domain Bacteria; phylum Bacillota; class UBA4882; order UBA8346; family UBA8346; genus JANQHU01. Next base: position 6,235 of record JANQHU010000221.1, on the reverse strand, counting down.
GGTTTTGCAAGGAACCGGGAAAAAGGCTATGGTAAGCGGTTGGCCGATAGCCGGTAAGACCGGAACCTCCAGTGATTATACTAATGCGTGGTTTGTGGGCTATACTCCCCAGCTAGTAACAGCAGTCTGGTTGGGTAATGACCAACAGGAGGTTCCCATGCGTTATCCCACTGGTAATATTGGGAGTGCGACTGCGGCAGCCATCTGGAGCAGTTATATGAAGCAGATCCTGACTGCCAAAACAGCTCCAGTTGATTTTAAAGAACCACCGGGAATTGTGTGGGCGGATGTGAATCCCCGAACCGGGCAGGTAGTTCCCAAATGGACTAGTTCCGATAGTTATCAGGAAGTTTTTGCGGAAAATAGTATTCCCCAAAGTGGGATTTATAAGATCTGGCGATTTTTCTTTCCGGGAAAGCGAGGCGAATGATAAAGAGTGCGTTTAGATCGGTTTTTAGCTACGAAAGAGCACTTTCTCCTTATTAAATAAAATTGTCGCAAAGAGTAATGCAGCAAAAACGTAAAGAAAAGAAGATAACAAGGCCATGGCTAGATAACGGTAAATAATATAGCCACCGAGCACGATTTTAATGGCTGAAAGAGTATTTAAGATAGGTAAGAAGAACATATAAATGGGGATATCCGACGGTTGGGTAAAGAGAGTAGCATAACCGGGAATCATCACGGCAAAAATCAAATAGGAGAGATAAGTTTGAGCTTCTTTAAAAGACCGAGCAAAAGTTGAGAGAGCAACTTGGATTCCCGCAAAAGTAAGCCCTAAAGTAAAAGCAATGGCGAGGACGAACAAAATTGCTAGGGGCGGAATGTTCATCCCGGAAGTACTGACTTCCCCTAATAAAGAAGAGGATTGGGGATTAATAAAATAACTGAAAATTAGTCCGGCAATGGAAGCCAATACGCTAATAAAGGAGAAAAGGGCAATTGCCAAATATTTACCAAATAAAATGGATTGCCGATTTGGTTTGGTAGCCAAAAGCGGTTCTAAAGAGCCCCGCTCTTTTTCCCCGGCCACTAGGTCGGTCGCCGCCGGAATCCCACCCACTGCCATTAAAATACCAATCATCAGGGGTAAGATTAACATTAAAAAGCTATTATTAACCTGACGGGCATCAGCAATATTCACTAGCTCCGCTTGGGCCGCTTCGGCCATTTCCGCCTTGCCCCCCAAGGAGACTATTCTTTCCGCAACAACGGCCTGGTTAAACTCCGTAATTGCTTGGGCGATAATCTCAATACTCCCCGCTGATTTATTTTGCGATTTATCATAAATGATTTGAATCCGAAAAGGTTCTTTGGCTTGTAATTTGGTTTGATAGTTTTTTTCAAAGGATAAGATGGCCCGAATTTTGTCAAGGTGTAAGGCTTGGTAAGGATTTTGGGCATTGAGGAGTTGGATATGGTTGTTTTTAGAAATAATCTCTTCTTTGACTAAAGCTATGATCTCCGGGGTATTTGAATCTTGAGCCAGAGCAACGGGCACATTTTCATTAATTTCATTAAAAAGCTCTTTCACTCCACTACTTAATAACAGATTCAGCAACGGAATGAGAAGCATGGGAATAAAAAGAGTCGCAAAAACAGTTTTGCGGTCCCGGAGTAGATCGATCACTTCTTTTTTAAAAACGATTATGATATGCCGAAGATTCACGAGTTTTCACCTACCACTTTTAAAAAGATTGCTTCTAAATCATCGCTGTGGAACTTTTGTTTAATTTCGGCAATAGTCCCCAGCTCGATTAAGCAGCCTCTATGGATCAAGCCAATGCGATCGCATAATTTTTCGACTTCAAACATCAAATGACTGGAAAGAATAATGGTTTGTCCAGTTTTTTTACAGGCGGAAATAAACTGATGCACATCCCGGATAGCACTGATGTCAAGGCCGGAAGTTGGTTCGTCAAGGATGATTAATTGGGGGTTGTGAATGATGGAACGGGCAAAGGCTACTTTCTGTTTCATTCCTTTGGAGAGATGGGCTGTGCGGCGGTGCAAATAATCCTGCATTTCAAAAATTTCCGTCAGGAGATGCAACCGTTCTCTAATACTTTTTTGATTCATGTTATAGAGTTCACCGAAGTAAGAGATGTTTTCGGCCACGGTTAAGCGATCATAAAGGCCATTTTCCCCACCAAAAAGTACCCCGATATGTTCCCGTACTTTTTCGGGTTCTTTGAGGAGGTCATAGCCACAGACCTGGGCAGTACCGGCAGAAGGTTTCAGCATCGTGGCCAAAGTACGCAGAGTGGTAGTCTTTCCGGCTCCGTTTTTACCCAGCAATCCTAAAACTTCGCCTTTTTTCACTTCAAAATTCAGATTAGAAACAGCTGTGAAATTCCCAAATTTTTTAGTAAGATTAATGGTTTTTAACATGTATTTACCTCGTCTATTTAATTTTAGCAAGAAAGTGTAATTAAAGTCAATAAAAAATAAAATTTTAAGAGAATAATTTATTTTGGCTGTTAAAATGTTGTTTATAACAAAAAATGTTAATTTCCATGAAGAGTAACCGTTTTTTTATTTGGTTATTTATGTTAATTTGAAAAAAGGATGATAATAGCACATATTTCTGTTGGTCTGAATATAATTGTGATGTTATTTATTGTTGATGATCTTTTTAGATAGTATTTTTAAAAAATTTTAAACAGGGAGTTAGAAAAAGTTAGGCATAAATGAGGTCTTTCTTTTAATATATATCTTATTTAGAGGGGGCAAAGCTATTTTATTGTATTATTTACAATTTTTATAATAGGAAAAAGGGTATTTAAGTCCCAAAAATTTATTGTTTAGTAACTAAAAAAAATAGAAAATATTTGATAAAAATGCTAAAGTTTTTTGAAAACCTGCCGAAGAAAGTTAATGAATAAATTGTTACTCAAATGTAAATTATTGTAATTTTATAGAAGTTAATTCTTGATGTAATTTTTGGCATAAAAATAAAAAGTTAAAAAAATAAAGAGAAAATATAACTTTAAATTAAAAAAGATTACATCAAAAAATTAATTATATAAGTTTTTAGGATTAAAATTTTTTAAAAAAAGGAGGGCTGTAATCTTTTGTTCTGTTTTAGATTTTGAGGGGGAAGTTTTTAAAAGGTTACTATAAATAAAATATTTTATAAGGAGGAAGTCTTTATGTTAGATATAGTAGATATTTATCGTCAAAATAGCTTGGTTTGCTTAGTTCAAGACTTACAAAATTTGCACGTTTATTGGGATATTAGCCAGGGTCGGAATAAGACTATTTTTGATTTTCTCAATAATGTAAATACTAGTTATCGGTTGTGTTTGCGTTTGTGTGGTAAAGGTCGGAATAATCCGGTAGAAAATATTCCTATAAATAATTTGGATTTAGGAAATTATTATTTTCGAGATGTTGATCCGAAATTTGCTTACCATTTTGAAATTGGGGCGGAACTGGGAGATGGCCGTTATATTCTTTTCTTACGTACCGGTAATGTTGAATTAACTCCATCGCGAATCGAAGAGACTCGTGAAGGGGCTTATGTATTACCCTTCTTTGCCCAAATAGAGAGTCAAATAATGGATACCAGCTCTAGTTGGCAATTAGATACGGAATCCAGTTGGGTATTCAAGGAGGCAGTCCATGGTTAAAAACAGTTCATTGCCGAAAGGGCATTTAGCTTTTTTATTACACGCCCATTTGCCTTTTGTTAATAATCCGGAAGTGGATCAGACTCTGGAACAAAAATGGTTATTTGAAGCGACAACAGAAACATACATCCCATTATTACTTAGCTTTGAACGTTTGGTGAAGGAGGGGGTTGATTTTAAATTAACCTTATCCTTATCACCTACCTTATTAAGTATGATTACGGCGCCTTATTTTGCCGAGCAATATATTAGTTATTTAGATAATTTGTTAGAGTTAGCTAAAAAAGAAGTGCAGCGTACTAGTAGAAGCGATGCTAAATTTTATTCTCAAGCGCTTTTTTATCAGGAATGGTTAAGCAAAATTAAAGCAGCATTCGAAATAAATTATGAAAAGAGCTTAATTAATCCCTTGAAAAAGTTTGCCAAAGAGGGTTGTCTGGAGTTAATCACCACCTGTGCAACCCACGGTTTTCTCCCCTTAATGGTCACCGAAGAGGCGCGAGCGGCCCAGGTAAGAGCAGGGGTGAGCCTTTTTAAAGAAATTTTTGGTTGGCTGCCGGAGGGGTTGTGGCTGCCGGAATGTGCTTATTTTCCGCAAGTGGAAAAGATTCTGGAAGCAGAGGGGATCAAGTATTTTGTGATGGCGGCCCATGGAATTTTAAAAGCCATTCCCACCGTAACTACTGCAGTTTATGCTCCGGTAAAAATTGGCAAAGTGGCCGTTTACGGGCGGGACTGGGAGACTTCCCAACAAGTCTGGAGTCGCACCGACGGTTATCCGGGGGATCCCGCCTATCGTGAGTTCTACCGGGATGTTGGTTATGATTTAGATTATGAATATGTGGAGCCCCATTTGGTGGCCGGCCTCAGAGGAGATACGGGTCTTAAATATTTCCGGATTACCGGAAAAACCGATCATAAAGAACCCTATGACCGGGAGGCGGCTCTAGCCAAAGCGAAGGAACATGCCCAGGACTTTGTGGAAAATCGTCATTGGCAAATTAATTACTGGTCTGGTCAGATGAAAGAGCAGCCGATTATTGTGGCACCTTATGATGCCGAATTATTTGGGCACTGGTGGTTTGAAGGACCAAATTGGTTGGAAGAGGTTTTGCGGTTGGCCTCCGGTAAAAATGAGACCATTAAAACAGTAACCTTAGCAGAGCATTTAGCCCAAAATCCTCCTCGCCAAGAAGTTGCTTTCGGGCCCTCTTCCTGGGGAGAAGGCGGATTTTACCGTTACTGGTTAAATAATAATACCGATTGGACTTATCCGGATTTGCATCGGGCCGAAAGAATGATGGTTGCTTTATCGGAAGGCTGCCAGCGTCCTACACAATGGCAAAAGCGGATCTTAAATCAAGCCGGCCGGGAATTATTATTAGCTCAAAGTAGCGATTGGCCTTTTATTATTACCAGTCAAACCATGACCAAATATGCCGGAGAGCGTTTGCAAAATCATTTAGCAGACTTCTTTAAGCTCTGCGAAGGTTATCAAACTAACCAAATTGAAACGGAATATTTGGAGGATTTAGAAACTAAAAATCATGTTTTCCCGGAATTTGATTATCGGATGTATACTTTATCTACCTCTAGATTTATTCCCATCTGCCGCTCGGTTAATGGGTCCAAGCCGTTGGTAATTATGCTTAGTTGGGAGTATCCGCCCAATCATGTGGGAGGCTTAGGAATTCATGTGCGTTATTTAGCAGCTGATTTAGTGAAGGCAGGAATGAATGTTCATGTGTTAACCTTTACCCATAATGAGCAGTCCTATTCAACAATTAACGAAGGAGTATATGTGCATTTTCTCCCTACTCACCAACGTCAAGAAGAAGAAATAGATTTTCTTGCCTGGGTTTTGCAACTGAATATTGCTATGGCTGACTTTGGCAGAGAATTGATTAAGCGTTTTCCGCGAATGCCCTTAATCTTGCATGCCCATGATTGGTTGGTGGCTTATGCGGCTAAGGAGCTACACGAAACCTTTAATATGCCTTTGGTAGCAACCATCCACGCGACGGAACACGGCCGCAATAAAGGGCTGCATAATCATATTCAGCATTCAATTCATCGATTGGAAGCGGATTTAGTTAAAGAAGCAACTCAAATTATTTGTTGCAGTAAGTATATGGAAAGTGAAATCGAAAATCTTTTTGTAACCAAAAATATGAAAATTAAAATTATTCCTAATGGAGTTAATAATGAGCCAATCCGGCGTAAAAAAGAACCAGGTCAGAAAATTTTATTTATCGGCCGTTTGGTAGTAGAGAAAGGAGTTCAGTATCTCCTGAAAGCTATTGCTGAATTACAGCATATGTATCCTGATATTAGGTTAACCATTGCTGGCTCTGGCCCTTATGCCAGGGAGTTGAAAAATATTGCTATTGAGCTAGGAATTGAAAAAAATGTTTGTTTTGCTGGTTTTGTTTCCGAAAAAAAGCGGGATGAGTTATTAGCAGAGAGTGATGTAGCCGTATTTCCCAGCACTTATGAGCCTTTTGGCATAGTTGCTTTGGAAGCAATGGCAGTAGGAGTATCGGTAATTGTTTCCAAGGTGGGTGGTTTAGCTGAAATTGTGGAAGACGGGGTTACTGGCCTGA
>JANQHU010000390.1 GCA_028282485.1 Bacillota bacterium | reverse complement strand
TTCTGTTTTCTTAAGATCATTTCTTCCAAATTATCCACAAACTCTTCCGGCTTAGCCGACTCTTTCAAACAGTGGCTTATCTCTTGAGGGGTACTGTTTTCCCAGGACCCGACGGTGGCCAGGAGCAGGACATCATCATCCTGTAAATCATAAACCCTTGATACTTGCGGCTGAAAACCCGTTTCTTTACCCAGATAACTGGTCAGATTACTGCGTTCTTCATGACTGGCGATCTCCTCATCCCTTAGCTGCTCGGCTGCAAATAGCATTTGGGCAATACTTTGGTCTTTACTCCGAAAATTAAACCGCCCTTTTCGAAAGTGATAAAATCGGGCATTTCCCGCCGTCGCCCAGATAATTCGGGAATAATCGGTGACCACCATTATCAGGCTTGCTTTTAAATTAGTCTTTTTTTCTTTATTATGTAACAGCTGTTTGTGGGCTTTCAGTAAGTATTTTTTCAAATTACGGCGGGATAAGACCTGGCTAGCCATCAGATCGTCAAAAATTGAATGCACCGCAATCTCGGCACTCTTCTGGTGAGTCGAGGCGTCGAGACCACTGGCAGCAATCCAACAGGCAAAATCATCAGATTCTACATAGGCAAAATAATCATGATTGGTTTTAAAGGTCCCGGCCTCCGAAATATAACTGGTTTGAAATTGACTATTACTCTTTCTCATCTGCTTTCTCCTACCCAAATTTAATTCACTCGAGATTCGCTAAATATCTTTTTGCTTCGGTTTTGATAGCTTAAAAAATCTTTTTCCACCAGGGCTTGCTGGCTAATTCCTTGGCTTCCTCGGCTTTTTTGAGCTTATCCTCCACTAGAGAAGCTTCAATGATTTTTTCTAATTCGGCAAAGATTTTTTGCGCGGTGGTATAACGCATAATCGCCGCATCATAATCCTGGGCGGCTAACTTTTGATCCCCGATCTGCTCTAACTGTTTGGCTTCTTTTAGTTTTTTCGCTTGTTTATTCTTGGCGGTATTTTGGACTTCTAATTCATTAAGCTTCACTTGCAAACTAGCCCTCATCTCCTGAAAAAAGACTTGTTCGGCTAAGATAATTCCTTCTTGATATTTCAGCTTGGCGGCCGCGTGATTCTGCCTAGCCATGGCTAAATCCCCCTGTTCGGCTAAATTAATTACCTGCAGATAGCCTTGAGCTTTTTTAATCTTTTGTTTTAAATCCTGGCTATGATAATCATTAAGCTGGGTGATTTTGTTTTTCGCCTCTCGATAATAGACCAGGGCTTTTCGATAATTCTTACTTTCAAACTCTTTATCTCCGGCAATAATTTTTTTGGTCAATTGGTATTTTAGCTTTAGCCGCTCTTTCTTCTCAACTATTTCTGTGGTCATTGCTTCATCTTTATTTTTAGTTTGAGACTCTAATCGTTCCAGGTCTTCTTTGGCTTTTTGGTATTCCTGCAATGCCCCCGGATAATTACCTTCTTGCACCAACTCATTGCCCCGATCTTCCGCGGCGGCAATATTCTTTTTAGCATTGATCCGAAAGGCAATTGCCTCTTGTTTGGCCTGAGCTTTGGCAGCCATCTTGGCCCGAACTTCGGCAATATATTTGCTAGCAAAAAGACCGATTACCAGCATTAATAACAGGGGTAAAACAATTACAGCTACTCGCTTCAAAGTTTCTTTTTTGATTAAAGCCTTTTCCGGCACTACTTTATTAGTAAAAACCGCTACTAAAGTGTAATTATTAATTACCTTACTCTGTTTTTCTAATAAAAACTCTTCTAAAGTATCCACTACTTCCTCGGCTTCTTCCGCTTCTTTAACCACATTGTTAATATCCACAAAATCCAATTGTTCCCACATCCCGGCTGTGGCAAGCAAGCAGACATCCTGGTCCTTGAGACGGTATTTGGGGGAAATATAAGGCTTAAACTTTTTAATGGTGCCAAAATAATTTGTTAAATTATTCCGTTCTTCATGTTCGTTCACCTGTTCATTCTTTAACTGGCCTCGCCGGACCATTTGTTGGGCTAAACTCTGGTCCTTACTCACAAAGTTCAACATTTTATTACGAAAGTGGTAAAAGCGGGCATTTCCCGCAATAATCCAAATGATTTTATTATAATTAGTAACCACCATTACCAGGCTGACTTTGCGGCGGATACTCTTACTGGCTTCTTTTAACTTTTGGTGGGCTTCAAAAAGATATTGTTTAATCTTGCGCCGCGACAGGGTGGGATTTTTTATAAAAGATTCAAATAGGCTATGCACTACAATCTCGGCACTCTCTTTCTCTTCAGCGGAATCAACTCCATCGGCGGTAATCCAACAAGCATAATCATCTAGTTCGGTGTAAGCGAAATAATCTTTATTATCACGAAAGGTCCCCGCTTCCGAGACAAAACTAGTTACAAATTCTGAATTTTCTTTTTTCATTCAACTACCTCAACTTTTGGTTTTAAATAATCGTTTTAAATTATTTAAAAATCCTTTTTCGGCTACTTTCAAAATAACTATGGTAGCATTATCCTGTTTTTTAATTCTTTTCCCTTTAATGATCTGCATTATGGCCTCCGCAGTAGCTTGGGGAGCTAAATTCTTGACAAATACTTCTTCAATCTCAATTTCCGATATACTATTATAGACCCCGTCACTACAAAGGATCACCTGGTCCCCCGGATTTAACTGCAGGGGTTTGGGGCAGATTTCCATCTCTTTTAAGCTCTCGTAACCTAAAAAACTAGTTAATCGCTTTTTACGGGGATTTTTGGTAATCTCTTCTTTAGAAATCTTACCTAAGAGATACTCTTCCTCCAACAAGGATTCAAAAACATGTTTCTTATTAAGGGGGGTAAAATCACCATTACGGAACAAAATTAAAGCACTATCTCCTACCGAAGCCCAATATAAGTAATCTCCTCTAATTAGAGCCGTGATCACCGTTGTTCCGGTTTTATCCCCCTTCCCTTCGGAAATAATGATTTGATTACTTAAAAGTATGGTTTCGTGTAAAAAATCTGCCACCGCTGCGTTAAGATCTATTTTTTCGAACTCATTCACAAAAGAATTCACTGCCAAGCTACTAGCTCTTTTACCGTTGGAATAACCTCCCATCCCATCGGCCACCACCGCCAAAACACCGCTCCCATCTTTAATCAGGGTGGCAAAAGAGTCTTCTTGTTCTGATCTGTTTCCTAATATCTGACTACTTCCAATACTAATTTGTGAATTCAACTTTGACTTCATATCAACCTCCACTTGCTTAAATCAAATTACTACCGACTCTTTATTGTCGAGCAAACTTGGGTTAAAATTCTACAAAAGCTTACTCTTCCCGTGGTTCTTCCGGAGCCTGGTCCTCATTAACCCAGTCAAAATGAATTCCACACAAAGGAAGGAAAATAAATTTACTCTTGCCCATCTGGATTACATCGTAAGCATGTAATTCCTCCGGAATCAATACTGCTTCGTTATTTTTGTATACCAGTCCCGCCCCGTCTCCGGAAATCAAGTAAAAATTCCGTTTTAGAGGATTATAACTGATCACCGCGTGACTCCGCCGCGAAATGGAATTATCCCCAGCAATACAAACATGCATTTCTTCGGAACGGCCAATAAAATTCTTTTCGGAACGAATCTTATAATCCTGTCCCCGCTGGGCGCCTCCAATACATATACCGCAACCCGTAATTTGTAATAACACTTTTCAGAAGTCTTGCCACATTGGGGTTTATCAGTCCCATCGCAAGTTGTCAACCTGAGCAGAGTCGAAGGATCCGTTCCACTCATCTAGGATCGGTATGGTTGGTTCCACCCGCTGGTATCAAAATTCCTTGTTACATTGTTCAATGGCACCATCAACCAATTATTTCCAATCCATTATGATAACCCTACAATCCGGCCAGTTTTTCATAATATTGGTCCTGTCATCCAAAACATGCCTATGCCAAAGACAGAGATTCAAACACTGATAGAAGTATTAGAAAGTACACGCCAGCTTACCAAATTCTATATCTC
>JANQHU010000366.1 GCA_028282485.1 Bacillota bacterium | reverse complement strand
TATTTAAAAAGAGGACAAAATAGTTTTCAAAAGCAAGAAGTGAAGCCCTTATATCTCGGGAGCATCATTTTTATCTTAACTACCTTACTTTCTTTCATTTTTGCCAGCGTTTTATTGAAAATGGGGATTATTAAAAATCCTTTATTAGTAATGTTGATTTTTTCGTCGACTTCATTAGGAATTGTGGTCCCGATTTTAAAAGAGAAGCAAATTGTTAACGAAGCCATTGGTCAGACCTTACTAATTGCGGCCTTGATTGCTGATTTTGCCACGATGTTAATCTTGCCCATCGTCATGTTTTTTGTGGAAGCCCGGAATGATATTACCCTGATTTTTCCTTTGTTTATTTTCGTAATTTTTGGTTTCCTTTATTTTCTAGGCCGCCGAGTTTTTAAATTTAAATTTGATAATCCTACCTTAGAGACTTCCCAAATTAAGGTGCGGGCTGCATTCGCCTTAGTCTTGGTTTTTGTAACGATCGCGGAGATGACGAAAACGGAGTTTATTTTAGGAGCTTTTCTGGCTGGGGTTCTTTTTTCCTTATTATTTAAGCAATTTCATACCGAAATTGCCCCCAAGCTGGACGCCATTGGCTATGGTTTTTTAATTCCCATCTTTTTTATTACCGTCGGGGCCAAATTAAACTTAACCACGGTTTTTTCCCCAGAGACCTTGCTGAATCTACCAATTTTTATTTTGATTGCTTATTTAGTCAAACTATTACCGGCTTTGATTTTAAAAAAATATTTTAACTGGCCCGAGACTATTGGCGCTGGTTTTTTGCTTTCCTCCCGGTTAAGCTTAATTATTGCCATTTCATTAATAGCCCTCAAGGCGGGAGTTATTGATGAGGCCACGCATTCTACCTTTATTCTGACCGCCATTGTGACTTGCTTAATTTCGCCAGTGGTTTTTAACCGGATTTTTCCACCCCGGATTAAGAAGAAAGATCATATTATTTTAGCTGGCAATAGTGAAGTCATCCTTAGTGTAGCTAAACGGATCGCCAAAGAAGAGATTATTTTTATTTTAATTGAATCAAGTGAGCAGATTCGCCAGCGCTTTTTGCGGATGGAGGAACTGGAGTGTATTTTCTTAAATAAACTAATTCCGGAAAATTTGGCAGAGATCCCCGAATTGAATCTTACTGCCTGTGTGGCTTTTTATGATAACGATCACAAAAATCAAGAGATTTGTGAAATGGCCCGTAGTTTAGCTATCAAAAATATTATTGCAGTAATGAACGACCCGGCCAATAGTGCTAAACTGGAAAACTTAGAGGTACGAGTTATTACTCAGATCAAAGCCGTATATACTTTGTTATATGAGTATTTAAAGTACCCCGAGTCTTTTCAGGTCATGTATGGAGCGGAAGATGACGATAATATCGAAATTCGCGAAATTAAGCTCTACGAGTATATGACAGTAGTGGGAGTGAAAATAAAAAGATTAAGGCTGCCGGGAGATTGTTTGATTCTCCTGATTGCCAGAAGTGGCAAAAGAATAGTTCCGGACGGGAATACCCGGCTGGAAAAAGGCGATGTGGTCGTGGTCATGGGTAATAAAGAATACATGAAAGCTATTAACGACTTTTTTTCCTAAATGAAGCTGTTTCAATTATATTATTGGTTTAGCTGATCATCATTTTTTCGAAATTTATTTTTAAGAAACTTTAAAAATTGATTCAGAGAAAAGGCGATTTTGCCAGGCCGTTTTTTGATTTCTACCTCTTTTTGAATACTACAAATATCTTTCATTAACGGCATGGAGATGGAAGAGCTTTTGGTGGCTCCGATTAACTGACTGGGATAGATACTGCGATGCCCCAGAGCGATATAACTGACCACACAAGCTAAAGCAGCATAGGGACCGATTTGGGGGCCGAAAAGTTCTATGGCTAGGACACAAGAAGCTACCGGGGTATTGGTCGCTGCCGCCACCACCGCTGTCATCCCAATAGCGGAGAAAACCTCGCTATTTAAGTTAAATAAACCCGCAAAAGCATTACCGGAGGTAGCGCCGATAAAAAAGGCCGGGGAAAGAACCCCGCCGCTGCCACCAAAGCCGAGGGTAATCGTGGTAAATAAGATTTTGAGGAGAAAAGCGTTGGCGGGGATAGCCTCGCCATAGACAGCGGCTTCGGCAGTCTCGATACCTAAACCCAGGTAACGAGTCGAAAAGATTAAGGTGAGGATGACGAGCAGGCCACCCCCGATTAAGCCTTTAAAGGGTTCCCAGATTTTAATTTTGGCTGAGATTTTTTCAGCTAAATGGAGGCTTTCGATTAATAGTAAAGCGACCAGGCCGAAGAAAATTCCACTGAAGATAACCTCGATAAACATGGTTTGGGAAAATTGGTGGGGGAGGTTAATGGTTTGGTGGAAATAGGTTACTCCTAAAAATTTGGCAGTTTGGAAGCCGATGATGGCGGAGACTAAAGCCGGGAAGAGCATTTCTTGTAACAACCTCCCTAATACTAAAACCTCAATAGCAAAGAGAGCTCCGGC
>JANQHU010000275.1 GCA_028282485.1 Bacillota bacterium | reverse complement strand
CTAGCCATTGTTGGCAGGGAAAGGCGCCAGAGCAAGCTACCCAGGGTTTCGTTTTCTAAAGCATTCAGGGAGGCGGTTTTTTCCACGAGGCAGAAACTCCTTTTTGGTGATTTTATATACAAATTATACCATTTAATACCAGGGATTACAAATTACAAAAAGGTTAACTTTGTAGGGAAAAAACATTTTTTGATTTTCTTGCATTTTTAGTAAAGTTATGATTTAATAAAATAATGTTAAGTTATAAATTAGATTTGTCAGTTTCTAATTGAGAATTATAAATTTAATGATCGAAAAAGACCGGAGGTATTGTGGATGGAAACGGGAACTAGTATGGTAAAACGGGGTTTGGCCGAAATGCTCAAGGGCGGTGTGATTATGGATGTCACTACGCCGGAACAAGCTAAAATAGCCGAAGAAGCCGGGGCAGTAGCCGTGATGGCCCTAGAAAGAGTGCCGGCAGATATTCGTGCTGAAGGCGGAGTGGCACGGATGTCAGATCCGGAAATAATTATTAAAATTATGGAAGCCGTAACTATTCCGGTGATGGCTAAAGCGCGGATTGGTCATTTTGTCGAAGCTAAGGTATTGGAAGCCTTAGAGATTGATTACATTGACGAGAGCGAAGTTTTGACTCCGGCGGATGACTTGTATCATATTAATAAACATGATTTTAAAGTACCTTTTGTTTGTGGCGCCCGTAATTTGGGAGAGGCTTTACGCCGCATTGGGGAAGGGTCGGCCATGATCCGGACCAAAGGTGAAGCCGGAACTGGAGATGTGGTAGAAGCGGTGAAGCATATTCGGACTGTCAATGAAGATGTGCGCCTGGTCCAGAATGCGGCCCCAGAAGAGTTAATGACTATCGCCAAGGAGTTAGGTGCTCCTTATGAATTAGTATGTGAAGTAAAACAACTAGGCCGCTTGCCGGTGGTTAATTTTGCCGCTGGGGGCATTGCTACTCCGGCTGATGCTGCCTTAATGATGCAACTAGGGTGTGATGGGATCTTTGTTGGTTCGGGAATCTTTAAATCCGATAATCCGGCGGCCCGGGCCAAAGCAATTGTGGACGCCACGGCTCACTATCAAGACGCTAAATTGCTGTCGGAAGTTTCCAAAGGAATTGGAACTGCGATGCGGGGGATGAGCGTGGGCAGCATGAAAGAAGAAGAGAAGATAGCGCCGCGTGGTTGGTAGGTTACTATTAAGATAAATATTTTTGAGGAGATTTCCATGAGGACTATTGAACTGAAAAAAATTAATGGGGAATTAACTGAAATGATTTTAGAAAAAGAACCATTAGAAGAGGATATTGGTATTGTTGATTCTGAGGGGAAGTTGCTGGGAGTCATAATTCCTGAGTATTTATATAGATTTTTAGAAGAAAAAGTAGAAGAAGCTGAAGATGAAATTGATATACAATTCGTCAAAGAATACCGAAAAACTGAAGAATACCAGAATGAGTTACAAGAAATAAAGAAGCTCAAGCATTAGTTGTCTGGTTGTTAAAGATTGATAAAAGAGGGCAAGTTTACCGATGAAGATTGGAGTTTTAGCATTGCAGGGAGCGGTTAAAGAGCATTGTCAGGCTTTAGCTGCTTTAGGAATAGAGTCATTACAGGTTAAATATCGGGAAGAATTAGATCAGATCGCTGGCTTGATCATCCCCGGTGGGGAGAGTACCACTGTCGGTAAATTACTGGTACGGAATCAAATGATGGAGCCGCTTCGAGAGTTAGGCAGGCAAGGATTTCCTATTTTTGGGACTTGCACCGGAATGATTTTATTAGCCAAAGATCTGGACGGGATAAAACAACCGGGAATTGCGTTAATGGAGATGACGGTGGTTCGAAATGCCTTTGGAAGGCAGATTGCCAGTTTTGAAGCCGAGCTAGACATTTCGGAAATAGGAGAAGAGCCCTATAAAGCCATCTTTATCCGGGCCCCTTATGTCACTAGCGTAGGAGCCGGGGTTCAAGTATTAAGTGAATTAGATGATAAAATATTGTTAGTTCGAGAAGGGAATTTACTGGCGGCGGCCTTTCATCCCGAATTAACGGCTGATTATCGCATTCATCAATATTTTGTCGATATCTGTCGACAGCAACGGAGATTGTCTGCTTGAAAAGTATCTATTTCAGAGAAAGTAATTATCAGAGTAAATTTAAGTTAAAAAATAAAATTTTTTTGGAAAAAATCTTTCATATTGTAGCAAAATGATGTAAGATAAAAGCAGTGCTTGCATAGTTTGTGAATAAATTAACAAACATTTTTGTTTAGTTATTTTTTTAAGCTGCCTTTTACAAAATATAATTCAAATAAATTTAGGAGGGAATTTTGATGTCTAAGAAAGTTACGATTGACGGCAACACGGCTGCCTCTCATGTAGCCTATGCTTTTAGTGATGTTGCTGCTATTTATCCGATTACCCCGTCCTCAAACATGGCCGAAGTAGCGGATGAATGGGCTGCCAATGGCCGCAAAAATTTGTTTGGCCAAACTGTCAGAGTTGCGGAAATGCAATCCGAAGCCGGTGCTGCCGGAGCGGTTCACGGTTCTTTGGCAGCGGGTGCTTTTACCAGTACCTTTACTGCTTCCCAGGGTTTATTATTAATGATTCCTAATATGTATAAAATTGCGGGGGAATTATTGCCTTCGGTTTTTCATGTTTCGGCCCGGGCTTTAGCCTCCCATGCTTTATCAATTTTTGGGGATCATTCGGATATTAATGCCTGTCGCCAGACTGGGTTTGCCATGTTGTCTTCCGCTTCAGTCCAAGAAGCAATGGATTTGGCCTTAGTCGCCCATTTGGCTACCTTGGAATCCCGGGTGCCTTTTGTCCATTTCTTTGATGGCTTTAGAACTTCCCACGAGATTCAAAAAAT
>JANQHU010000263.1 GCA_028282485.1 Bacillota bacterium | reverse complement strand
GAGCCTTTACTAAAAGCATTATAAATTTTTGGCAAATATTTTTGAAACTCCTCTAATATTACATCTGCACGCCAGATAAACATCCCGCTGTT
Source organism: Bacillota bacterium (assembly GCA_028282485.1). Classification (GTDB taxonomy): domain Bacteria; phylum Bacillota; class UBA4882; order UBA8346; family UBA8346; genus JANQHU01. Next base: position 1,717 of record JANQHU010000263.1, on the reverse strand, counting down.
CCAATAGTATGATTTATTCTTTAGAAAGATTTTTGCCTTTTTCTCATTCGGTTTTTCAGTAAACTTATCGACAATTAATATTGACCGACCATTAACTTTTTTCTTAGATGTTTTTAAATAACCATACCCTGTTTCCGGTCTTGTCGGCGCGATCCCCAAAGTGACGAGAAAACCTTGCTGTGCCAAAGAAACAGCCTTTGAAAGTACTTTTAAATAATTGTTTTTTGCTTGTATTAAATGATCCGATGGCAAGACCGCTAATACGGCATTCGGATCTTTTTTATAAATATGTGCAGCCGCCCAGGCGATCGCCGGAGCAGTATTTTTTCCACTAGGCTCCAATAAAACATTAGAAGCCGGTACTTTAAACTTCTTAGTTTGTTTAACAATTTCCCGCTGATAAACAGAGCCTGTGACGATGTAAACATTACGGCCAGGAATCTTGGCGCCTATTCGCGACAGAGTTTCCTGCAGCAGACTTCCCTTACCTGTAACATTCAAGAATTGTTTAGGCTTTTTCTGTCGGCTAAGAGGCCAAAATCTCGTACCTGAACCGCCAGCCAATACAACGGCATAAAGATGTTTGTTAACTGCCATAACTTAGACTTTAGCCGAAGTGTCTTGTGAAATTAAATGCACATCCCTCTGCGGGAAAGGAATTTCGATATTTGCTTCGGAGAATTTTTCAAAAATTTGATTATTAATTGAAAATAATGTGTCAAAGTATTCGTCTTGTTTTACTCTTAAACGCGCACAAATATTAATGCTTGAGTCAGCAAATTCTTCGACACCAATTTTGGCTTCTTTGGCATTAATGACTCGGCTGTCAGCTTCCACAATTTCTTTAACAATCTGAATAGCCTGTTGAATGTTAGAACTATAACTAATACCGATAACGACCTTCATACGTTTAAAATCAGAATAATTTTGAATAATCTCACCAACGATATGATTATTCGGGACGACAATCTTTGTACCATCAATCGTCTTAAGCTCAGTCCTCGGCAGTTTTATATCTGTTACTTCTCCCATTACACCAGCAACTTCAATGATCTCTCCAACTTTAAACGGTTTTGTAAAAATCAAGGAAATCCCGGCCGCAAAATTGGACAAAGTTCCTTGAAGCGCAAAACTCGTACCAAAACCAACCACACTAATACCTGCTATTAATGGAGCTATCTCTATCCCAAACTTGCCTAAAGCGACTATAACAGCAAAAACAATAATTAAAATCTTAACAATACCAACGATAAATTTTGAAACCGTTACATCAATTGCCTTCTTATTAAAAAACTTTAACAGCCATTTAGCTACATAGCCTGCGACGATCCAACCTAAGAATAGTACGATCAGTCCACCGATAACCTGGAAACTATATTTCACACAAAAATCAATTAGCGTATCTATTAAGCTTTTAGCAGTCGACCATTGTTCAGAGACGACATTTTCAATATTTTTGATACCTTCTGCGGCAACTGTCTCTGCTGTTTCTTGAGCAAACACTGTGCTTGTCATTAAAAGAAGTGCAACCTGTGAATATAAGAATCTAAACATTTTCCCTTCCTCGAGTTAATAAAAAAGGCAGATAGCTAAAAGCTACCTGCCTTTTAAAGTATTTTATCCTTTTTTCCCAACCAAAAAGTACAATATCAAACCAATTAATGGTAAAAGTAAAATAAGAATTATCCATAACGCTTTTTTGCCGCCTGTCATCCCG
>JANQHU010000257.1 GCA_028282485.1 Bacillota bacterium | reverse complement strand
ATATTACTTTTTCTCCCGACCGCGGCGGTTTGGAAAGAGTCTGTTAATTTCGACTATGAAAGAAATCTTTGCGGGTAATAAGGAGTTGTTTCAGGGGCTTTGGATCTATGACAAGATTGAGTGGATAAAATATCCAGTGATTTATATTGATTTTACTATTATAACCCATTCCAAAGGACCGGATAATTTTGAAGAAAATATTAATAATTTTTTAGATAAAATAGCAAAAAACTATGGTTTAGTAATAGAAAGCAAAGATAATAAAGAAAAAATTTACGAATTAGTAGAAAACCTACATGATAAATATGGTAAAGTAGTAATTTTGATTGATGAATACGATAAACCGATTATTGATTATATTGAAAATACCGAGCAAGCAAGAGAAAATAAGGATATTTTAGCTAGTTTTTACGAAACAATTAAATATTTAGACGGCTATTTAAAATTTGTTTTCATTACCGGGGTTTCGAAGTTTTCTAAGGTCTCAATTTTTTCAAAATTGAATAATTTGAAAGATATTACCAGAAGAAAAGAATACGCTATTATTTGTGGTTATACTCAAGAGGAATTAGAAAAATATTTTGCGGAGCATATAGAAATTTGTTGTGAGGAGCATCAAACGGAAAGAAGTAAGTTGTTAAAGAAAATTAAATACTGGTATAATGGTTATAGTTGGAGTGAAAAGCAGTTAGTCTATAATCCATATGCAGTATTAAACTTATTTGATAGTATGGAATTTCAAAACTACTGGTTTCAGACGGCGACTCCGGGCTTTTTAATTAAATTAATAAAAGAACAAAAAATGGAAATTGAGGATTTTGAAGGTTACAAAGCGGGGAGCGAAATTTTTGATTCATTTGAATTAGAAAAGATTGATCCCGTATCCTTGCTCTATCAAACTGGTTATTTAACGGTCAAAAAAGAGAGAAATCGGGTAGCAACTTTTGGTTATCCTAATTATGAAGTGAAAGAATCGTGTTTGGTCCATATACTGGCAGCATATACAGATAAGTTTGCTTCAAAAATAAAACCAATTTATTTAGAAATGTTAGAATACATGGCAAAAGAAAAACTCCCCCAATTTCAAACCGCCTTAACGGCTTTGTTTGCGGGAGTCCCATATCAGTTACATTTAGAACATGAAAGTTATTATCATTCCTTGTGCTACCTGATCTTAGCACTTTTAGGAGCGGATATTATGTTAGAAGAAAGTACCGATAAGGGCCGGATTGACGCGGTTTTAGAGTTTGAAAACTTAGTTTATATCATCGAGTTTAAGATGGATACCGCCGCTGAAGCAATGGCACAAATTAAAGACCGCCGATACTACGAGAAGTACGTCGGGGATTCGCGAAAGATCATCCTATTGGGAATCGGAGGGTTGCGCCAGAAGGCCCTCGAGGTAGTGAGTGAGGTGTGGGAGGAAAATCAATGATGAAAAAAATACCTTATGGAATTAGTGATTATCAAACTATAAAGGACGAGTTAGTGCATTTCGAAGAATGGGAGCCAGAAGCAGTATTTTCAAAAGTGGCTAGGGAGAACTTATGAAAAGTCAAGCAGTTCAATATTCGGTAATTGTTCCTGTTTATAATGAAGAATTAGTGATCAACGAGAGTTATCAACGGCTGACGGCGGTTATGAAGCAGACTAACGGAGTTTATGAGCTTCTTTTTATCAACGATGGCAGCCGGGACCAGACGGTGGCCCTTATCCGGGAGCTTTGCCGCCAGGATGGACATGTTAAATTGATTAGTTTCGCCCGCAATTTTGGCCATCAGGCGGCCATCACCGCCGGGATGAAGTATGCCAAGGGAGAAGCAGTGATCGTCATTGATGCTGATCTCCAAGATCCTCCGGAAGTAATTCTCGAGATGGTTGCTAAATGGCAGGATGGCCATGAAATAGTCTATGGCCAACGCTTAAAGCGCCAGGGGGAGACTTTTTTTAAAAAGATTACCGCCCAGCTTTTTTACCGTTTTTTAAGGAGCCTAACGGATATTAATATTCCCCTTGATACGGGAGATTTTCGCCTGATTGACCGCCAAGTCTGTGCAGTTTTAAATACTTTGCCGGAAAGAAACCGTTATGTCCGCGGGCTAGTGAGTTGGGTGGGCTTTCGCCAAACCGCGGTAACCTATATTCGGGAAGAACGCTATGCGGGCACTACTAAGTATCCCCTGAAAAAAATGATCCGCTTTGCCCTAGACGGGATTACGGCCTTTTCCAATAAACCCTTAAAATTAGCTACCTA
>JANQHU010000250.1 GCA_028282485.1 Bacillota bacterium | reverse complement strand
TAGCGGCCACAGAACCATTGGGGTTATATCTAATATCCTGAGAAGGTTTTCCTGCTAGATCCACATATTGGGTAGCAATCTGCCCTCCCCGCTCCATCTTTGCTAACAGCTCTCCACTAGCTATAAAACGTCCTTCACCGTGAGAAACAGCTACAGTATGAATCTCCCCCGGCTTCACCTTGCTCAGCCAAGGCGAGAGGTTGGAACTAATTTTAGTCTGCACCAAGCAGGAAACATGCCGTCCCAGGCTATTAAAAGTTAAAGTAGGAGCGAACTCATCAATCTCCCTAATCTCGCCATAAGGAACTAATCCTAGTTTAATTAAAGCTTGAAAACCATTGCAGATTCCCAACATTAAACCATCCCGTTTTTGCAATAAGCTCATCACCGCATCCCGAACGTAACCATTGCGAAAAGCCGTGGCAATAAATTTACCCGATCCATCCGGCTCATCACCAGCACTAAAACCCCCCGGAAGCATGATGATTTGCGCTTTAGCAATCTTTCGAACCATTTCTTGTAAAGTAGCTTCAATTTCCGTGGCTGTCAAATTACAAAAGACCTGCTGTTCGACCAAGGCTCCGGCGGCTTCAAAAGCTCGCTGGGTATCGTATTCACAGTTAGTTCCCGGAAAGACAGGAATAAACACCCGGGGTTTGGCAATATTAAAGCGGCGGTTTCTTGCAGCAGAAGCTTGGTAATTATAATCAGGGGGCGTTGACGTCGCGTCTTTTACTGTCCGGGTAGGAAAAATGGTTTCTAAAGGTTCGGACCAACTAGCCAAAGCCTTTTCAAGAGAGATGACTGCTTCATTTACTTGAAGCACCCCTTCCCCAGTTGTCCGGCCTAAAACTCGGTGTTCAATTCCGGCAAAAGCAGCGGTTAAATCAACCTCGGCTGGCATTTCCAAAATTATTGAGCCATAGTCAGGGGTGAATAAAGCTTTGCAAGACTCCTCTTCTTGAAAAACAAATCCTAACTTATTACCAAAACACATCTCACTAATAGCGGCTGCCAAGCCGCCGATCCGAATGCTCCGGGCGGCTAAAACCACCCCTTGGTTAATTAATTCATGTATTCGTAAATAGTTCTGTTGTAACTGATTAAAATCAGGTAGTTCTTCCACATTACGAGGGAGGGAGACTACAACCACTTGGCTACCAATTTTTTTAAATTCAGAGGAAATTACCCGGGAAACATCATTAACAGCAACTGCAAATGTAACCAGGGTGGGGGGGACGTTCAGCTCTTTAAAAGTACCACTCATACTATCCTTGCCCCCAATAGCCGGAATTCCTAATTGTTTTTGGGCCAGGTAGGCCCCCAAAAGAGCTCCTAAGGGTTTGCCCCAGCGTCTCGGATCATCGCCTAGCTTTTCGAAATATTCCTGTAAAGTTAACCTAATTTGACGATAATCCCCCCCTAAAGCGACTATTTTTGCCACTGCTTCAATTACCCCATAGAAAGCACCGTGAAAAGGGCTCCATTTGGCTAAATCGGGATCATAACCATAAGTCATCAGGGTGCTAGTCTTGGTTTCGCCCTTGAGCACCGGTAATTTGGCGACCATCCCTTCTTCAGGCGTTAATTGACATTTACCGCCAAAAGGCATGAAGACGGTTGCGGATCCAATGGTACTATCAAAGCGTTCTACCAAACCTTTTTTACCACATACATTTAATCGCTTTAAATTAGCTAACCAAGCTGTCTCCAGATCATTACAAGCGGCAATTTCCTCCGGGATTAATTTAAATACATTTCTCGATTTTTCGGGAGAAACAATTACTGCTTCCGCATGTTGTCTCACCCCGTTAGTATTCAAAAAGGCCCGGCTCAGGTCAACAATCTCTTTATCTCGCCAAAGCATTTTCAAACGAGGATTAGCGGTAACTTTAGCCACTGGCGTAGCTTCCAGATTTTCTGCTCGGGCGGCGGCAATAAACTGGGCCAGATGGTCCGGATTAATGACGACGGCCATTCTTTCTTGGGACTCGGAGATGGCCAGCTCCGTTCCATCTAAACCTTCATATTTTTTAGGTACTTTAGCTAATTCGATGACTAAACCATCTGCTAATTCACCAATGGCTACGGCCACTCCGCCGGCCCCAAAATCATTACATTTTTTGATCATTTGACTAACTCTGGGGTCGCGAAAAAGACGTTGAATCTTCCGCTCAGTGGGCGGATTACCTTTTTGAACTTCTGCCCCACAGTTATAAAGTGATTCTTCCGTATGCTCTTTGGAGGAACCAGTTGCTCCGCCACAACCATCGCGGCCTGTGCGGCCCCCCAAAAGGATAATAATATCTC
>JANQHU010000239.1 GCA_028282485.1 Bacillota bacterium | reverse complement strand
TCGTCACTCGTTTTGAGCGACTACTTCATCATATCACGTTCGCGTTTCTTTGTCAACATCTTTTTTTATTTTTTTTAGTTCGTTTCTTTTGTATCAATTCCGTCGTCAAAGAACTCAATTATAATATCACGTCTCTTTTAGTATGTCAATAGCTTAATTAGAATTATTTTCAAAACTAATTAACTACCTTTTGATTTAATCTTTTAATTTCAAAATACAAAAATACTACTGCAATTATACCCACCAATAAATCGGTCACTGGCCCTGCATAATAAATTCCGGTAAGCCCAAAAAAATGTGATAAAAGCCATACTGCCGGAATTAAAACTAAGTTTTGCCTGGCTAAAATTAATAACATTGCTAATAATGGTTTGCCCACGGCTTGAAAATAGCCGGCACTGATCGTCTGAAAACCCACTACTGGTAAAAACATAAAAAAGATCCGTATAGCTTCGGAACAAATTTTAACAAAGTTGTCTTGGTTATTAAATAAGCGAACTAGCTCCTCGGTAAAGATCATAATTATAATATAACCAAAAGCCACGATTCCCGTAGCCCCTATAATAGAAAGCTTTAAAGCCTCTTTAACTCTTTGATACTGTTTGGCTCCATAATTATACCCAATGATGGGTTGTATCCCCTGGTTTATCCCAAAAATAGGCATCATGATCATCATACAAATACTAGAGATTACCCCCATGGCGGCTATGGCCAGATCTCCCCCGTACTTAGCCAAACTATTATTCAAGGTTGCTAAAAAAATAACAGTGGATATTTGCATTAGAAAGGGAGCTAAGCCAATGGATAAAGATTTTTTGATGATATTTCCCTTTAAACGGAAATTGGGAAGACTAATTTTTAAAAAACTTTTCTTACTAAAAAAATACTTCCCAACCCAGATTGTTGTAGCAATTTGTGAGATAATTGTAGCCAAGGCCGTCCCCTTAATCCCCAGTTTAAATCCGAAAATAAAGAGAGGATTTAAAATCGAGTTGCAGACTACGCCCATGAATACTATCAAAAATGACAAATTAGGATTTCCTTCCCCTCGAATAAAACCATTCATCCCAATACTCAGCATTTGAAAAATGATGCCGCTGAGAATAATATAGGAGTACTCTTTGGCATAAGGCAAGACAGCTTTACTTGCCCCGAATAACTTTAAACTCGGCTCTAAAAAAATCAGCCCCAAAAAGGTCAGGATTATCGAAGCGATAACAAGGAGCATGATGGTATTTCCAAAAACTAATTGGGCTTCATCTTTTTTCTCCTCTCCTAGGCGCAAGGAAACCAGGACGGTGCCTCCCACGGCAATTAGCCCATTAAAAGCACCTAATAAAAGTACCATCGGGTGGGATACCGCCACGGCCGCTATAGCAATGGAACCAACTCCCCGACCGACAAAAATTTGATCAAGCAGATTGTATAATGAGTTGACTACCATTCCCATGATGGCTGGTATCGAAAACTGTAACAGCAAACTTAAAATTTTTTTTTCTTTCAATTGTTGGGTACGATCCATTTTCATCTACCTTATTTCTCGATTTTAATTACTCCAAAACAGTCTTTAACCTTAAGCAAAACAAATTATTTTATCTTCAAAAACCAAAATCTGCTTCATATTCATTAGCCGCTGTGGTTCCGGTTAGTTGAATAAACTCATTAGTAACTGATATTTCACCAATTTTTATTTCCGGATTCGCTAAAATCTGCTTTAAGATCTCTACCACATGCTCCAAAAACTTCTTTGCCGTAGTTTCCCGGTATAAGCTTTTGGCATAACGCAAGGTTAATAAAATTCCCCCTTCTTCTTCAGCGGCAAAGAGACTTAATTCGAATTTCGCCGCTACTTGATTAATTGGATAAAAATCAAAACGACTCTTAAGCAATTCTTTTTCCAGTTGGCCTTCTTCCTGAAAAACCAACTCCACGTTAAAAAGGGGATTTCGGCCTAAATCTCTCTTCACTTTCAGCTGCGTGACCAGATCTTCAAATTGATACTGGCTATGATCAAGGGCCTTTATGGTATTTGCTTTGACCTCTCCCAAAAACTCTACAAATTTCATCTCCTTAGAAAATTGATTTCGGAGAGTCACCATATTTACAAACATTCCGATTAGCTGCTCTAAGTCAGGATGGTCTCGGCCAGCTACCGGAGAACCGACGACGATATCTGTCTGGCCGGAATATTTCCCTAACAGAATATTGTAAACAGCCAAGAAGATTACAAAAAGGGTCGTCTCCTGCTTCAAGGCAAAATTCTTTAACGCGGCTGTCAGATCCCCATCTAGCCCAAAGTTAACACTTGCCCCGTCATAGCGCTGCACCTGGGGCCTCTCAAAATCCGTGGGCAGCTTTAAATCAGGGATCTCTCCGGTAAAAACCTGCAGCCAATACTCTTCCTGTTTTTTAATAAATTCCGACTTTAAAAACTGGTTTTGCCATACTGCATAATCTTTATATTGGAGCTGGAGTCTGGGCAGATCTCTTTTTTCGTATAAACTGAGAAGCTCGTCGATTAAGATTTCGATAGAAATACCATCGGAGATGATATGATGCATATCAAACATTAAGGCGAATTTCTGTGTTGCTAATTTGATTAAACCCACTCGCAAAAGCGGGGCCTGACTTAGGTCAAAGGCTCTGATAAATTTATCAATTAAAGTATCTAATTCTGTTTCACTTGCTTCGAAATATCCAAATTCCAAATTCACTTCCGGATCTACCTGCTGCATCGGCTGCCCCTCTCTAAGGCTAAAGGAGGTTCGAAATACCTCATGCCTTTGAATAAGCTGGTTAAAGGCTGCTTCCAATCTTGCTTGATCAACTAACTCTTTAATGATGATTACCATTGGCATATTATAGTTAGTATTTTCCCCTTGTAGTTGGGCTACCGTATACAACCGTTTTTGGGCTGCTGATAAAGGATAGTACTCTTGGGCTTCTGTCGGTTCGATGGCCAAATAACTGGCGTTTTCTCGCTGCTTTAAATACCTGGCTTGTTCTTTAATGGTTGCTAGATTAAAGATTTCTCCTACTTGAACCACGATCTGAAACTCCTTATAAATCTTGGTGGTTAAAGTAATTACTTTTAACGAATGGCCCCCCATTAAAAAGAAATTATCATTAATACCGATTTTTTCTTTCCCCAATACTTGCTGCCAGATTGCTGCTAATCTTTTTTCCAACTGATTACGGGGTGCTTCGTATGCACTCCCGAGATCCATGTTACTGGTCAAAGACTTTAATTTTTGGCGATCGATTTTCCCATTTGAAGTTTGAGGCAGCTGGGCTAACTGGCTAAATTCAGCCGGAATCATATACTCGGGCAGTTCTTGAAGTAAATATTCTTTTAAACTGGCTACCGTCAGTGGGGTGTCGGAGACCAAATAAGCAGCGAGCAATCGCTGCCCGGAAGCATCTACTTTATCGACCACCACCACTTCGCGCACCGTTTCATACCTTAGGAGCCGGGACTCGATTTCTCCCAATTCAATGCGAAAACCCCTAATTTTCACCTGATGGTCGCTTCTGCCGAGAAATTCTAGATTACCATCCGGCAGCCAGCGAGCCAGATCTCCGGTGCGGTAAAGCTTCTCCCCGGGAATAAAGGGATTTACGATAAACTTTTCGGCAGTAATCTCTGGGTTGTTAAAATAACCGCGGGCCAGGCCGGCCCCCCCAATAAATAGTTCACCACTAATTCCGATAGGTTGCAGCTGAAAACGGTCATTTAAAATGTAAAACTGCGTATTTTGTAAAGGTTTACCAATGGAGAGATTGCCCCACGTCGGAATTCGGTCCCAAGCTTCTTCATAACTGCTAGAATCAATGGCAGTCTCAGTGATTCCATAACAATTAACGATCCTAATGGTAGTTCCCCAGCGGGCCACTATCTCTTTAAAACCTTGAGCCGGACAGCTATCCGAACCAACCATTAATAATTTAAGATTACTGAGGTCCAGCTGGTTTTCATCAATATAATTCATCAAGGGGATAAGCAGGGCTGGGGTTAAATCTAACATATTAATTTGATACTTTTTAATTAAGGAGTATAAAGCTATTGGCTCCAGTTTCACCTCCCCCGGGCAGATAACCAGCTGTCCGCCGTTTAACAATGCTCTGGAGAAATCGGCCCCAAAAACATCAAAGGAGAAACTAGCCACTTGCAAGAGACGCACCTGCCACTGATCAAGATGATACTTTCTCCGCCAAGCAAAGGAAATGTTTACAAAGCTGCGGTTTTCCAGCATGACCCCTTTGGGTTTTCCCGTGGTTCCGGAAGTATAAATCACATATACTAAATTAGATGACTTGGTTATTTTTTCCAAATCAGTCTCATCTTGATGATAGTAACTCTGTTCATTTTCAATATTAATTAACTCAATATTAAAGTTGCTTTCATTGAGAAACTGGCCTTGAGTTAACAAGAGCCGCATCTGGCTATCTGCAACCATATATTGAATTCGCTCTTGGGGATACTTCGGATCGATAGGCAAATAGGCTCCTCCCGCTTTTAAAACACCTAAGACAGCAACGATCATCCAGGCCGAACGTTCTACCATAATTCCCACCAAGGACTCGGCCCGAACTCCCTTAGACCGAAGTAACCTAGCTAGCTGGTTGGCTTTCCGATTTAAAGCAAGATAGGTTAATTCTGCTTCTTGAAAGACCACCGCGATATTTTCAGGGGTCTTGGCCACCTGCTCTTCAAATAACTCACAAATGGT
>JANQHU010000237.1 GCA_028282485.1 Bacillota bacterium | reverse complement strand
TCGTCACTCGTTTTGAGCGACTACTTCATCATATCACGTTCGCGTTTCTTTGTCAACATCTTTTTTTATTTTTTTTAGTTCGTTTCTTTTGTATCAATTGCGTCGTCAAAGAACTTGATTATAATATCACGTCTAATTTGTTATGTCAATAGATAAAATCAATTTTTTTTATAAACCTTCTATTTTATATAATTTTAATAATTTCAAATACCTCCTATTAATTAATGTAATTTTGTTATTTTAAAAGTTTTCCTTTAAAATATTAATTAAATCTTCTTGTGAAGTATTTCGCGGATTTGCTCTTAACGATCCTGAAAATTCACTCGCCTTCACAATATTCGTAAAATCCTCGTCTTTAATTCCTAACTCATAAATATGTTGTGGTAATTTTAGTTTTTTCTCTAAAATCATAATCATTTTAATTGCAAAGGCTGCTTCATCAATTAAATCCCCCACAGCAATATTATTACCCAAAGCTCGAGCTATTTTGGCATATTTCTCGTAACATACTGATAAATTAAAGCGCATCACTGGTACCAGTAAAACTGCACAGACTAGACCATGGGGTTTGCCGCTGGCTGCACCAACCGCATGAGCTAATCCATGAACCGCTCCCAGTCTGGCATTACTTAATGCAATTCCCGCCATCAAACTTCCCATAGCCATCTCATTCCGTACATTTATATCATTGGGATTTTGCTGAACCTTCCATAAGTTGTTGCCAATCTTTTCAATTGCGGCATAAGCATAGATATCCGTTAATGGGTTCGCATATTTTGAAGTATAAGCCTCAATTGCCTGCACAAAAGCATCCATTCCCGAATAGATGGTAATTCTTTCGGGGAGATGTAAAGTTAATTCCGGATCAACAATGGTAATTCTGGCAGTCATTTTAGGATCTCTAATTGATTTTTTTAGATTGGTTTTAGGATCAGTTATTACGGCATTAAAGGTAACTTCTGCGCCGGAACCAGCTGTCGTCGGAATTGTGATTAAAGGTAATTCTTGAGCTTCAATTTGACCACCGGCAAAATAATAATCTATTGGTTCCGTTGCACTATATAATCCGGCAATTACTTTAGCAACATCCATGACACTACCGCCACCAATTCCGATTACCCAATCAACTTGATTATTACGAGCGATGATTAATCCCTCATTAACCATCTCCAGGGTCGGCTCCGGGGCAACCCCATCAAACCAAAAAAAAGATACTCCCGCTTTTTCTAATATACTTTCTAACTGTTGCGCAATCCCACTTTCCTTCAAAAAAGTCTTCCCGGAAACTATTAAAACTCGCTTGCCAAATACTTTTCCTTCTTCCGCCAAAACCTTTAATATTCCTTGCCCAAAAAATATTTTGGTATTTAATTGAAAACTATTTATATTCATCTCAAATTCAGACTCCTCTCCGCTCAAATGAAATAAAGTTATTCCTTAAATAAAAAACTACGTCCATGATTCGCAAATCATTTGGTAGTTTTTAGTTCTAGCCATGCCTGTTCAACAACCTTTACAACCTCTAACACTGCTGTACTTTGACTTTTCTGCCAAAGTCCCAAATATTCAATGTTTCCTTCCGGACCCAAAAGCGGCGAAAAAGTAAGCTTCTGTAAATGCCAGCCAAAAGAGATGGCTTTATTTTGCAGATTTTGCAAGACTTCTTCATGGATTCTTCTGTCTTTTACAACTCCTTTTTTACCGACTTTATCTTTGCCGGCCTCGAATTGAGGTTTGATCAAAGTGATCAGCTTACCCACTTCATCAGTAAGCTCTGCAAATTTTGTAAAGACCAGACTTAACGAAATAAATGAAAGATCAGCTGTAATTAAACTGGGCATTTCTGTTAAATTATCCCTGGAGAAATATCTAATATTTTGCCGCTCAAAAACGGTAACCCGGTGATCTTGACGCAGTTTCCAAGCCAATTGCCCATAGCCAACATCAATGGCATACACCTGTTTCGCTCCATTTTGTAATAAATAATCGGTAAATCCCCCGGTTGATGCTCCCGCATCCAGACAGACCTGCCCGTCTATTCCTACATCAAATTCTTTAATTGCTTTTGCTAACTTATAAGCGCCGCGACTTACATAAACTTCACTAGTAGGAGAAATAACTAAATTCAGATCTTCTCCGACTAACTGACTCGGTTTATCAATAATTTTATTATTGATTTTAATTTCGCCAGCCATTAT
>JANQHU010000217.1 GCA_028282485.1 Bacillota bacterium | reverse complement strand
GCTTTGTATAACAAAAACTTTTGTTGTTCCAGTTGCTTACGCAACTCTTTTCGTAAATCATCCTTACTAGTTAGGCCTCTTTGCACCAACTGATTTTGGACTTCTTCTTGGGTGGGATAGAGGCTTTTTAACAGTTTGTTAACCTCGGCATTGCTGACTTTCAAATGGGACTTTACCTTCTCCATTTCGTGTTCCACGGCCATATTACCCACGGCAATCCCCACGGCCCTTTCCCGAATAAAACCAGCCATGCCCACTCCTTGCGACATGTATTGCATCCCAGCTGCTACTTGATTAAGGAGGTTTTGATACTCCTTATCAGCTAACTTCTTCCCATAAAGCTTAATGGACGGCCCTTTGTAAACAAGGCCCCCGTTACCGTCCCGAAAAGCAGGTGCTCCGATATAAAAAAGCCCGGCCGTTAAGGCAACCACTAAAACAATGATTACCGGTAGTAAAAATTTTTGTGCTAACTTGCGAATCGACATAATACCCATCCCCGGGTTCCTCCTTTAAACTGATAAAATAACTAAGTTAAATATCATTAAATATTAATATCAAAATCATACACGCTGATACTAATTCTATCTAATTATCGCCCAAATGTCAATCAAGAAATCTTCGTATTTCTTGGACTTTTTGGAAGATAATTATACCCAGCTTTTTAATCCTAACAAACTAGCTTAATCTATTCTTGGTTAATAAAAAATAATGCCTGTTTCTTTAAGTATAACAGGCAAATTTTATACTATTCGTATTTTAATAATTTTCCAAAAAATTATTACCTTTTAACAATTAGGATATTCTTCTTTATAATATTTTTCTTCGATTAAAGTTCCTTTTTCGTCATATTTGCGATATTTACCATTTAAAAGATGATTTCGATACTCATAAACCTCGTTTATCTTTCCGTTTTGGTAATAAAAAATTACCTGGCCCTCTAAACGATCAGCTTGGTAATTCCATTCCGATTCGGGATTACCCTTGGGGTAATATCGAATATTTTTACCATGTAGTACCCCATTTTGATAATTAACTACTTCTTTAATACTGCCGTCATTATAATATTCTTGATACTTTCCATCCCGTTTGCCGTTTTTATAAGACCACTCTTTATGAAGCTTACCGTTTTCATAATAATTAATATGTTTCCCATTTAAGACATTATTTTGATAATTATCTTTAATTATTAATTTACCCCTGGCGCTGTAACATAACTTTGTCCCGTGTAACATATTATTTTGGTAATGCTCCACTTCTTTAAGCAAGCCTGTTTCATAATAGCTAATACTTTCTCCGGAAAGCTTGCCCTTTTTAAAATTTTGTACATAGGCCAAAACGCCATTTTCGTAATAAGTTTCTAGCTTTCCGTGTAATAACCCCTCTTTGTAGCGTTCAATTGTGTCAATATTCCCATTAGGGTAATAGGTTTTTTTAACCTCAATTTTTTCTTGACAATTGATAATTGGCGCTAAAAATACTAAGGTCAAAACTAATATAGCTACCATCATTTTAATATTGATGCACTTTTTCATCTTGCTTGCTCACCTCACAGTTTATTCAATTTCATTCTAAACTTAGGCTCCCAAGGTCAATCAAGAAAGCTTCGTATTTCTTGGACTTTTTGGGAGATGATCTCTGTAATTCTCCGACTATAAGTAGCCGGACATTTAGGATTAGGAAACCGCTCAATTTTGAGATCAGATGCGTTAAAACATTTAGTTATCGCCCCGGCTCCCAGGCCAATAATCGTCTGCTGCTCTTCCATCATTTGAATATTATAAATATTTGCAAAACCCGGCTTGGCATAGCCCACATTCTCCAAATCTCCTAAGATCCCCCGTTGCCGGTACAAATAATAGGGCTGATAGGCAGCCGCCCTGAGCTTTTCATTAATGGATAAACTAGTTTCTTTGAGGTCCGCTACGTGCAAGGCCAACTTGCTAAAATCACTCCGCCAGGCCGCCGCCCGTTTGGGGGCCAGGGTATGCAGGGTAATATTTGGGGGAGCCAACGCTAAGACTTTGGTTAAAGAAGCTTGAAAATCACTCCCAGTCTCCTGGGGTAATCCTAAAATCAAATCCATATTGAGAGCCAAACTGGGAAACTGACCCACCAACTCCACCGCCCGGTAAATATCCGCCAGAGTATGATTCCGGCCGATAGTGGTTAAAGTCTTGGCTTGCATGGTTTGGGGATTAACACTAATACGGGTAACTCCATGTTGGCTCATTAGTGTCAGTTTTTCTTTGGAAATAGTTTCGGGACGGCCCGCTTCCACCGTGAACTCCCGCAGTCCCTCCAGGCAAAAGGCCTCACGTAGCTCGGCTAAGAGCTTGCCAAAATCCTCTGCTGTCAGGCTAGTGGGAGTTCCCCCGCCCAGATAAACGGTCTCCATCGTGAGGTTTAAGTCCCGGCAGACTTGGCCCAGGGCAGTAATCTCCAGGCTTAAAGCCGCTAAATACTCCTGAACTAAATGGCCGTGGCTGGTCAAGGGAACTGCCGGAAAAGAACAGTAATGGCAGCGGGTGGGGCAAAAGGGAATCCCCAGGTAGAGACTGATTTTCCGAGACTCATTCTGGGCTAAATACTGCTCCAGCCCGCTAAGGCGGCTCTCGTCCTGGAGACGGGAGCCGGGCAGGAGCAGTAT
>JANQHU010000171.1 GCA_028282485.1 Bacillota bacterium | reverse complement strand
CGTATAGGTAAAATAACTGGCCGTGGGCCTTTCTTTTGTTAATTCGATGGTCTGATCCGCCCCCGGGCGATTGGTACCGGGATAATAAAGGCGAACTACCGCTCCTTGGATATTCTCCGGCATGGCGCCGAGGAGAATAGCTACCTTGATAAAGCCTAAACGGCGGTAAGAAATGACCAGTTCCCGTTCCCGAGAAGCCAGCATTCCTTCTTGAGGCACCCGGATGGTCTCCCCGGTATCTTTGTAAATAATCTCACTCCAATAATGGTAAGTATCTTTGGGTGCTCCGTCGCTGCCTTTGGCCATAATCTGCCGAAAACGATACATCTGATCAGCATTTTTAAAAAGGAACTCTTTCGCCTTTTTGACGCGGGTATTCCGCAATTCATCTTCTTGATCGTAGTCAACAAAGACTTTAACCGCATAAACCGGGTCATCGATGAAATTGACGTTGGCATTAAGGCGCACATCCAACTCGGTGAAATAAGGATTACCCAGATCAACATACATAGTATGACTACTCACTTCGGCGGGACTGAGGACCTCGGCCAATTGGGCATTGGGATTGATCTTTTGTTCAATTACGGCGGACCGTTTGATCTGAACATCAAGCTCTCCTTCTTGCACCTTTTCCACTTCCATTAACCATTTATTACTACTCTGCTCTTCCGTAGCCGGCGCAAAAGCCGTCTCAAAGAAACTGGGTAAAATATTATTTTCAATTATGCGAAAGGCCAATTCTTCCAGTTTTAGATTAAGATCTTCCCCCGGGTTCACTTCCCGAAAATCCCCATCGTCAATCTCAATAGTCAAACTATGAAAAGTATCCCGAAATTCTTTCAGAGAACCGATCTCTGGCCAGGTGCGCCGGTAGTAGACTTTTCCGTTACGAGCCTTCCATTCGGTAACATAGGTATGCCGTTTTAATTCCTCATAAAAATCCTTGCGGTTTCCTTTAATGCTTATTCCAATCGCCGGAATCCGGGCTAAAAAGCTTAATTCATAATTAATAATTGCTGGAACCAAGCCTTTTTCAATACTTTGCCGAAAAAGCTCGGCCCCATCTTGATTTAAACTTTGGGAAAAACTAGCGATATTAGTGCCAATTAAAGAGGGTTCCTTTGAACCGGTGGTATAAGGAACCAGCTCTTGGGAAAAGGTCTTAAACTCCACACTCCCTTTGGTAAAGACGGGTGGATAACTCAGTTCCGGTTCCGCCCGTAAAATTGCCAGGCGTAAAAAGCGCAAGCCCCGGTTTAACTCTCCGTTTAACAGCCGCCGCAAGTATTGACGAATCTTGGCTTCATCCTCGGCAGAGACGGCCACTTGGGTGGAGAGGGAGAGATACCCCCGCTCCACTTCCCGCTCCGCCGGGTCGAGCCGCTCCAGGTCTCGGGCATATAAAATAAAGTTGAATAAAGGATCGCCTTCGTCATCCCGGGCAATAACCGGTCGTTCGGGAATCATATAAAATTTATGGGGATTCTGATCATCACGGTAGATAGTCACGTGTTTAACTTCCGGTACTTTAAAGGCTCCGAAAAGGGTTAACATCTCTTATAACCTCCTTTGCGATTTTGACAGCAGCCACCGATTAAGGACTTAAAGCCCCGGCGCCAAAGTTCCGCATAAATAGATTGATCAACTGACCGCCCCAGCGTTGCCGCGAATCGGCATCGTAGATCTCATCGTACATTATTTGTTCGTCAGCAGTTAAAGTGGCATTGGCTAACGGTAAAGGCACTCTCTCAAAGTTGGTGGAGCTAGGAGTCCCGGAGCCCCGAAAAGGAATGGCAAACCAGGCATTGATGGCAGTATTAAGATCCACATAGCTTCTTTGCAGATGTACTCCCCATAAATCCCGGCGGTAAGCCGGCACCCCTTGGCTGGTTTCGTCCATATAGGCTACAGAATGCTCAAAATCCGTATACAAACTACGCCGCATACTATTGGCCGAACCAATTAAGGCCCACTGGTCATCTACAATGGTTGATTTAGTATGAATGGTTTTGCGCCGGTGGGTAAATAAGCCAATCTGACTAAATTGAGTCCCCGTTAAGCCTCGCAATAAATGATTATTAACGGCAATGGTCATTAATTTTCCCCAAATACTATTCGGTGCATCATTGGGATCCCACTGGCCGATCACCAAAATAACCTTTAATTCCGAATTGGCGCGTACCCGGGCATTAATCCAGTCAAAGACTTCCCGGGAAGTGAAAGCTTGGTCTTCGATATAAATATAAGTCTGCGCTCCCCCAATTCCCTGTTGCCAGGCACTCTTAATTTCCGTCACTCCCGTCGGGGCATAACTGAGGGCTTGATTAGTAGGTAGCGTCATCACCAAGCCGGCTGCTCCTAAGGAAGCAAAGCGATACTGGGGTAAGGTTCGCAAACTCTGGACGTGCATTCTGCCAGTAGAACTGGTAGTAAAAGTGCGGGCTGCTAAATTGGGCATTCCCGAACGATGGCTATCACAGGTTACCCGGTTAGCCGTCAACCGCACCACAGTTCGTCCCCGGACTTCATTCCACATCTGCCGAAAGGCGTCAAACAGGCCTTGTACTGCCGGGCCGGTAACCTCTGCCTGGACGTCATGCCATCTATTATGATGACGATCCGGTTTTAAATCTAAGCCTCCGGTAAAGCCACTAACTTGATCGCCATTACCGATAAGCACCATTTTTAAATGAACGGCTCCCGCCGGATGAGCTAAAATATTCAAACAGGCTTTAGTATCCAGGCTAGGTTCCCGGCGTAACTCATTAATAAACCGCATGGTATCCGCGTTTAAACCAAACATCCCTTGGATCCCCTGATTAGAAGATCTTTGCACCAGGGAGTTACGCATTAATTCCGGAGCCATTACCCAGCCGAGAACCCGGACATCCACCCCGGCGCGGGCTTTTTGTTTCAACAAATCCACTATACGGCTCGTTCCGGTAAGACTATCCAGGGAGAAAGCCACATCTAACCACCAGCCACAGATATAGATAAACTGACGCGAGGTTTCTCCCGAACCTAAGGCAGTAATTAATTGTTTTAATCTTTGAAAATAAGGTCCCCCACAGATTAACGGGGTTACTTGGCTATTTTGGTAAGTAGTGATCGCCGTAGTCGTACTTGTTCTATTTCCTCCGGAAAGCAGAGAGCCACCCTCTGAGCTACTACTAGTCGCACCACCAACCATATAACGCCGTTTTAATTCTTCAAAAGTAGGCATTCTTTGGTCCTCCTTTCTTAATCAACAGCAACCATAATTAAAAAAATTACTTCAAAATTAACTAGCATCTGCTCTGCCCCATTTACAGAGGCGGTAGTCGTAACACCAGGAGCTTGCGCTGATCTTTGGTAAACTCGGTACTACTCTCACTGCCGTCGGTATTGAGCAGAGTTAACCGCCATTGATACTCCCGCTTTTCGCGCTCAGCCAGGCGGAAGCGCCAGTCTCCCGTAAACGAAGCCGGATCATCAGTAATCAAAAAGGAATTCTGTTGGTAAAATTCCGGATCACCGTCGGGAGCATGGTATTCTAAGTCCAGAATAATCCCATTTAAATTTAAAGTAGAGGGCGGTGGTCCCATATAACGGGCAGAAACCGTCATTGTCCCTTCGGCGGGAATGCCCAGGGTTAGATTGGGACTAATTGCTTCCTGCCACTCCCCTTCTTCTAAACCCCCGTCTTTATAAAGCCGTCTTTCTTTAAAATGAAGCCGGGCCGGAATATTAGGCCGAGTTAATCGTAAGGAGAGAACTGCCCGTTTTCCGGGGACGGTTAATTCTTTGGTCACTGAGCTGAGTAAATTATCTTCCTGAAAAATCTTAGTATCCACCCAAACACTCTGCAACTGATCCAAAGGATCCAGCATCACTAAATCCGCCATAAAATTCTGGGACGGTGGTAGGGAGATGACTACCACTTCCGCCGGCAATCCGGAATCCGGATTCGGTAAGGAGACCAAAGGCCGTTCTTCTTTAGTTCCATCCTGATAATAAATCGTCGGTAAAATCTGAAACTGCTCCGTCTCATCGGCTAAGCGAATATAGACCATTTCTTCTGGTTTTTGAGGAGTCAGACTGATTAAGGTGGCATCGTCAATATTTGTGGTCAGATTCTGATACCTTACTTGCACCTGAACTTCGGTCACGTCAGCCGCCAGGTTAGGGGCCAACTGAAGCTTCACTGGTAAGGTCTTATTTAACCAGCGGGGATGAACCGCCAGACTTCGCGCCTCACTAGGAAGCCACTCTGTCTCCAGGCGGGCCGCACTCAGCCCAATGCCAAAACCATTTTGGTAATCAACAATTAACTTGTATTCATAGGACTGAGTCTGCTGGTGATCAGCAAAGAAACTAAGATCTTTGCTATCTTCCCGGGAGCGCAAGATCACTTCCGCCGTATCCTTCGGCCCAGAGCCATCGGGGCGGGTGCCGTAGCGAAGTTGGACCAGCATTTGGACAATGCCTTCCTCCGCAAAATCCACATCTAAGGCATTAATATTAATGTTAATTTTCTGAAAGAAAGGATGATTCAGATCCACAATGTGAATATGTTGATCCAGCTGCCGAGGATCCGCCAGAAACTGAATGAAACTCTGGGGGGCTACCGATTGTTTTTGGGCCGTAACTTGGCTTAAATTATAGGTAATGGTTCGTTCTTCTTCCTGGCGGATATTTTTTAAAACATAAGCCGCCTGGGGTCGGCCTAACCGATTCCAAAGATCAGTTGCTGTGGTATTCCTTCTTTCCGAATTATTAGAGTTACCGGAATTTCCTCCGGGATTATTGGGATTATTATTGTTATTCCCTCCGGCAGCATTGCTGCCACTATTGTTACCACCGCTTCGACTGGCCC
>JANQHU010000118.1 GCA_028282485.1 Bacillota bacterium | reverse complement strand
CGGGATTATAAAGTATACGCTAGTGATCAAGACGCTAAATACAAGACAGTTTACGAATGGGATATTTCTAAGTTAGAACCCCAGATTGCTTTTCCTCATCTTCCTGAGAATACCAAACCCCTTTCGGAATGTGGTAATGTGAGTATTGACCAAGCAGTAATCGGCTCATGTACCAATGGCCGAATCGAAGATCTTCGGGAAGCGGCGGCGGTCTTAAAAGGCAAAAAAGTAAATTCTAACGTACGGTTAATCGTAATCCCGGGCACCCAAGCTATTTGGCGGCAAGCCATGAATGAAGGCCTCTTTGACGTCTTTATTGAAGCCGGGGCAGCGGTTTCCACTCCCACCTGCGGACCTTGTTTAGGAGGACATATGGGGATTTTAGCCAAAGGTGAGCGAGCTATTGCTACTACCAACCGGAACTTTGTGGGCCGGATGGGCCATCCCGAAAGTGAAGTCTATTTAGCCGGACCGGCTGTCGCAGCCGCATCCGCAATTGCTGGTAAAATCGCCGGGCCGGAGGAGGTTTCTGTAAAATGAATAATTTAAAAGGTAGAGTATGGCGTTTTGGTAATGATGTTGATACGGATTTAATTATTCCGGCGCGCTATTTGAATACGAGTGACCCCAAGGAGTTAGCCCTTCACTGTATGGAAGATGCGGACCCGGGTTTTGCCGCTAAAGTAGCTCCCGGGGAAATTATAGTGGCCGGTAAAAACTTTGGTTGTGGTAGTTCCCGGGAACATGCTCCCATTGCTATTAAAGCAGCAGGAGTCTCTTGTGTCATAGCCAGCTCTTTTGCCCGGATCTTTTATCGCAATTCCATTAATATTGGGCTGCCGATCTTAGAATCTCCCGAAGCTAGTAAAGCCATTGCCGAAGGGAATGAAATAGCAGTAGATTTAGCCACTGGCCAAATTAAGGATCTTACTACCGGGTCTAATTATCAAGCCGCTCCTTTTCCTGCTTTTATGCAAGAATTGATTACAGCAGGTGGGTTAATTGAATATGTGAAAGGGCGTTTGGCCTCCAACTAAAGTAAGTTTTAAAATATAGTAAATTTAGTAACTCAAAAAAAAGAGGGGACGCTTTAGCGAAAATAGTCCCCTTGCTTTTTCAATAAAGGAGGATTTAAGAATGTATAAAATAGCAGTTTTAGCCGGGGATGGGATTGGCCGGGAGATCGTTCCGGAAGCAGTAAGTACTTTACAATTAGTAGCCCAAAAATTTAATTATAGCTTTGAATTTCAAGAAGCCTTGGTCAGCGAGGATGCTTACGAAAAATTGGGGCATCCTTTACCCGCCGAGACTCTGAAAATTTGCCAGGAAGCGAACGCTGTCTTATTAGGAGCAGTAGGGAGCCCCAAAATGGATACCTTACCAGCCGAGCTGCGGCCGGAACGAGCCGCTCTCTTACCTTTACGGAAAGAATTGGGCCTTTTTGCTAATCTTCGCCCTATTAGAGTCTATGATTCCTTAATTACTGCTTCTACTCTCAAAACGGAAGTAATTAAGGATGTGGATATTGCGGTTTTTCGGGAATTAACCGGGGGCCTCTACTTTGGAGCCAAAAAAAGAGAAGTTTTAGAGTCCGGCGGGGAACAAGCTATTGATACCCTCGTCTATAATACTGAGGAGATTATTCGAATCGCCCGGTTAGCCTTTGAAGCGGCTCGAGGGCGGCGCAAGCGATTAACCTCGGTTGATAAGGCTAATGTTTTAGAAAGCTCCCGGTTGTGGCGGGAGACAGTAACTGCTTTGAGTAAAGAGTATCCCGATGTCGAACTTACCCATATGTACGTGGACAACTGTGCCATGCAACTGGTGCGTTGGCCAGCGCAGTTTGATGTCATCGTTACCGAAAATATGTTTGGCGATATTCTCACGGATCAAGCATCCATGCTTACCGGATCCCTGGGAATGCTTCCTTCGGCTAGTATTGGCGGTAAAGTAGCTCTCTACGAGCCGGCCCATGGTTCGGCCCCGGATATTGCTGGTCAAAATTTGGCTAATCCGTTAGCCACCATTCTGAGTATTGCTTTAATGCTCCGTTTTTCATTTAAATATAATGAGGGAGCGAAAATAATTGAAAAAGCAGTTTATAAAGTATTGAAGGAAGGTTACCGAACTGCCGATATTATGAGTGAAGGGCTAAATAAAGTAGGCACAACCCAAATGGGCGAATTAGTACGACAAACCATTCAAAAGCTCTAAGGGTTACTTATAAAAACTAATTTAGCTTTGACTACATCTGACCGATACCAAAGGAGGGGAGGGTTTAACTCATGAAAGATTTTTGGAATAATCGTTTTAAAGAAGAGGGCAAAATCTGGGGTGAAGAACCATCAAGTATTACTACGGTAGCTAATGGTCTCTTTAAAGAAAAAAAAGTTAAAAATCTCTTGATCCCCGGGTGCAGTTACGGCCGTAATGCCGATTTTTTTGCCGCCGATGGTTATCAAGTTTCCGGCATGGATATTTCCCGCCAGGGCTTGCGCCTGGCTATAAATAACCCGGCGATTAAATATTTAATGAACTCTATCTTGGAAGCGCCACTAGCTGGTGAACCCTACGATGGGGTCTTTTGCCATCGCCTCCTGGATCTTTTTGCGGCGGCTGACCGTAAGCAATGCCTTGCCAAAGCTGCGGCTCAAATTAAAGATAAAGGGTATCTCTTTTTCTCCGTCTTAGCTAATAAAGATCCGGGTTTTGGGCAGGGAGAGCCAAGCGAAGAAAACACCTTTGTTAAAGAAAACGGCTGTCAGGTTCATTATTTTAGTGAAGAAGATTTAATTAATCATTTCGTGGACGTTTTTTCCATAATTGATCTGGGGTTTTTTAATGATAATTCTGGTCATCCCCTCTATTATATTTTTGTGCAAAAGATGTGAATTAAATATTATAAAAAAATTTAAATAATTAATTAATAACCCGCAATCAGCCATCAGTAACGAGGGCCTGTTGCGGGTTTTAAATTTTAATTTATGGATAATTGTTTTCTACTAAAGTAAAGATAAACGTAAAGCACCGAGTGAATTAAAAGAGAAACACCAAAAGTCCCTAACAAGTCCCAACGGTGATACACCAGCATCCGATTGTGAAGCAACCCCCAGTGCACTAAGGTAGCTCCCAACGGAAAAGCTAAGATTACGATAAAGGAAAAAAGATTATGGGAACTGGTTTTTAAGAAATAAGCAAAAAGCATTACCATGGGCAACCATGCCAGAGATAAAAAAAATGGGATTTCATAAAAATAAAGTAAATCTACTCGGTAAAAAAGCCAGCGTCCCCAGACTTCCTGCATTAAATAAAGTAAAAGTAAAGCAATTCCTAATCCTGCAATCAAGCCGAAAGGAAGTAGTTTTTTTATTTTTTCTTTGGGGATTATATAAAAAACAAGGGTCGCTCCAATTAGAAAAATTATTGGTCCGACTAAGTTGCGTAGTATTATTTTTCTCACCTCTATAATAATTCAACCATGCCTATCGGATATAATAAAGTATATTTTAATTATTATCTTTTTTAGGGATGTTTATTCCTGAGAAAAATGATATAATAGCAAGCAGAAAAAATATTTTTAGAGGGAGGTATTTTCTAAATGCCTGTAGTCAAGATTCAATGGTTTGCCGGGAGAGATCAAGCAGTTAAAGCCGAGGTTGCCAAAGATATTGAAAAAGTTTTAGTTCGGTCGGCGGGCTGTCCTCCCGGATCAACTTATATTATTTTTGAAGATGTGGAACCTGGTAATTGGGCCATTCATGGTGAATTAAAAGGCTAAGTTTTTTTGAAAAAAGGAGTTCTAAAAAGTGTTAGCAGAAGCCAAAAAGCTACTGAAAAAAATATATGGCTATTCCTCCTTTCGCGGGGGACAAGCTGAAATTATTACTAGTATTTTAGAAAAAAGAGATACTTTTGCGATCATGCCTACCGGGGGAGGCAAATCCATCTGTTTCCAGATTCCGGCTTTGCTTTTTGCGGAGATAACTTTAGTAATTTCTCCCTTAATTTCCTTAATGAAAGACCAGGTAGATACTTTAAATACCCTGGGAATTCCGGCTACTTTCATTAATAGTTCCATCAGAAGCCGGGAAGTAAACGAAAGAATCAGGCGAACCGCGGAGGGCGAATATCGCTTACTCTACATTGCTCCGGAACGATTAGAATCGGAGGCTTTTTTGGATTTATTAAAAAATCTTTCCGTTTCCCTGATTGCCATTGACGAGGCCCACTGCGTTTCCCAGTGGGG
>JANQHU010000110.1 GCA_028282485.1 Bacillota bacterium | reverse complement strand
GGGGATTATTGTGGATATTGTTTCCGAAGTATTAAATATTCAAAAGAGTGAAATTGATCCCCCACCCCAATATAACGCCCAGTCCCAAACTAATTTTTTGATTGGCATGGGTAAGGTCAAAAACCGGGTCATTATGCTCCTGGATATTGAGCAAATCTTAAATAACGAAGAACTAGTTTTATTAAATGAAATAAAATGAAATACAGGAGGGGCTAAGCGATGCTGAATGCTTTGAAGATGAGTATTAAGTTAAAAAGCGGCTTTATAATTGTAGCCCTGATCACTCTCATTATGGGATTTATCAGTTGGCTACTAATTAACAACTTTGTAAAACATTCTAATGAAGTCTATGATCACCTTTTTCCAGAGGTAGTCGGGTTGTACCAAATGGAAAATGGGGTCATGGAAATTAAAGCCGCCGTGCGCAGTTTGATG
The DNA here is from genome assembly GCA_028282485.1 of Bacillota bacterium. GTDB lineage: Bacteria > Bacillota > UBA4882 > UBA8346 > UBA8346 > JANQHU01. The sequence continues at coordinate 2,554 of JANQHU010000110.1, read as the reverse complement.
ATTGCTAATTTCGATAAAACCGAATTAAATAATCAAACCGGCTACATTAACCATGCTCTCACAATTTTTCGCGAAGGATTTCAAAAATATCAAAATTTAGAAAAAAATCAGGAAGAAACCCTTATTTGGGAAGCCACTCTTCCCTTATTAAAAAAATTTGAGGCAGCCACTTTAGAGTTTGATAATCTAGCTAAAATATATCTTTTTAAAAAAGACCAAAAATCTTTTCAAAAAATTTATGAACGGGGCTCTAAAGAATTTGCCGTACTGATTAATCAATGTATTACTTCCCTTGAAAAACTAATTGCTCAAACTACCAAACATATTGCCGAAACCAAAGAAGAGACCCATAATAACGCGCAAAACTCCGTCTGGGTCCAGATTTGGGGAATGAGCATTACTTCCTTAGTCGCCGTTTTTTTGGGAATAATTCTCAGTAATTCCATTACCAAACCAATTTTAAATTCTGTAACCAGTTTAAACGAAGCCGCAGAACAAGTGGCTAGAGCTTCCGAAGATTTAGCTAGCACCAGTCAACAATTAGCGGAAGGCAACTCTGAGCAGGCGGCCTCCATTGAGCAGACTTCTTCTACTTTGGAAGAAACTGCCTGTATGGTGCACCAGAATTCGGAAAACACCAAAGAAGCTGCTCTTTTAGCTGCTCAAACTAGTTCTTCTTCCGAAAAAGGCAACGAACAGATGCAAGAGATGCTAGGCTCTATGAGTGAAATTAAAAAATCCAGCGATCAGATTGCCAAAATTATTAAAGTAATTGACGAAATTGCTTTTCAAACCAATATTTTAGCCCTTAATGCGGCGGTAGAAGCAGCCCGCGCCGGGGAAGCCGGGATGGGTTTTGCCGTAGTGGCCGAAGAAGTGCGTAATCTAGCTCAACGGAGCGCCCAAGCGGCTAAAGATACCACTGAAATTATTGAAACTAATATTGAATTATCGGAAACTGGTCTCCAGGTTTCTGAAAAAGTGGGCGAATCTTTAGGCGAAATTACCCTACAGGCTAAAAAAGTAAATGAGCTCTTGGATGAAATTGCCTCTGCCAGCCAGGAACAATCCCAAGGCATTTCCCAGATTAATAAAGCTATGACTCAAATGGAAAAAGTTACCCAACGGAATGCTTCCGGCTCAGAAGAGAGTGCTGCTGCTTCTCAGGAAATGAGTGCCCAGGCTTTACTAATGCAAGAAACCGTGCAGGGCCTCTTCAAACTCATTAATGGTAGCCATGATATTAACTCTGGCACTAATAATCATGCAAAGGGAATTACCCCAAGTAATAAAGAATTAGCCCACCAGGATCTTTCTTCTTTCTCAAATAATGAAAATAGCAATAATACCATGATTATTAATCCTGATGATGTAATCCCCTTAGAAGATGATCAAAACGACTTTTAAGCACTTTATTGAAAAATAGGATAATAGATGAAGGGTATGTCTTAAGCTTCTAGCCAACCATTCTCAAAGCATACCCTTCTTTTATGAAAAAGGAGTTTATCAACAAGTGTCACTTTTTAAGTATAACCATTTTGAAAAATTTAGTAAGTTAATCTATAATAACCTAGGTATTGTGATCAACGATACCAAAGTTGACATGCTTAAAAATAAGTTAACTAAATTAATGAATAAAAATGGCATTAAATCCTATGATGAATTTTATGAATTTCTGCTGCAAAAAGGACACGAAGAGTTATTAATCAATTTTTTTGATGAAATGACCATTAATAAAACCGATTTTTTTCGCGAAAACTATCATTTTGAATTTATCAAACAGAAAAAGAACTTCATCCTGGAAAAGAATCACCGTATTATCCGTAACCGGGAGTTGCGGGCCTGGAGCTCCGCCTGCTCCACTGGCGAAGAGGCCTATAGCTTAGCCATCACCCTCAAAGAAGCTTTTGGAGACCAATTAATTATTAAGATTTTAGCCACCGATGTTAGCCATCGGGTCGTCTCCAGTGCTATTAATGGTATTTATCCCTTAAGTATTCATGAAGAAATTGACCGCTACTATTTAGGAAAATACTTCATTCGCAATGCTAATCATTATCAAGTAAGCGATGCCATTAGAGAATTAATTACCTTTCGCGTCTTTAACCTAACCCATCCCTTTCCCTTTTCCAATACTTTTGATCTAATTTTATGCCGCAATGTCATGATTTATTTTGATGCTAAATTTCAGCAAACTCTCTTACAAAAATTTTATCAACAGCTAACGCCCGGTGGCCTTTTCTTGGTAGGACATTCGGAAAGTTTCATTAATCGACAGCATCATTTTAAATATATTCAACCTACCATTTATCTGAAGTAAGCTGTTTTCCCTCTTAAATTTAATAAATAATTCGGTTATCTTTTACGACATTGCCCTAATCAAAAAGAATTCTTTAGGAGGGTTTTACTAATGTTGAAAAAATTAAAGCTAAGTGGGAAACTAATTACTGGTTTTCTAATAAGCAGCTTGATTACTCTCTTACTGGGAACCGTTAGTTGGTTTTTTATTAGTGATTTAAGTTTTCATTTAAAGGAGACTTATTCCAGCGTTATT
>JANQHU010000061.1 GCA_028282485.1 Bacillota bacterium | reverse complement strand
CTCTTCCGTTAATGCTACGCAACGAAAATCCAGCCACGTTCTCACTTCCTTTTTATAAACCTTCTAGACTTCATATTGAACCTTGCTTCTTCCATTTATTTCACCTCACAAGTAATCTTAACACTTAAAATATAACACTTTTAACAAAAATTTTGAATAGTCTTTAATATTTATTTACCTACTACCCCGCCAGCTCCTGAGCCAACTTTACAGCGGCGTAGGCATCGGCCGCATAACCGTCTGCGCCAATCTCGGTGGCGTATTCTGGGCTAACTACGGCCCCGCCGATCATAAATTTGCAGTTAAGACCTTCTTGTTTAGCTAAATCAATGACTTCCTTCATCTCTACCATAGTGGTGGTCATGAGGGCCGACAAACCCACAATCTGGGCTTTGGTCTCCTTTACTTTACGAATAATATCCGCGGCGGCAACGTCTTTCCCTAGATCATACAAGCGAAAACCATAATTTTTGAGCATTAAACCGACAATATTCTTGCCAATATCATGGACATCACCCTTGACTGTCGCCAAAACAATGGCCGCTTTCTCGACAGGTTTTTCCTTTGACTCCCCGACTAGTAACGGCTCTACAATTTCAAAAGCCTGCTTCATCGTCTCCGCACTTTGAATTAGTTGGGGTAAAAAATACTCTTTTCGGTCGTAAAGACTACCCACCTCGGTAATCGCCGGAATTAAGTATCCATCCACAATTTCCGGGGCGGCTTTGCCTTCCGATAAGGCAGTCTTAATCAAATCACCTACTATCTCTTTATTACCTTTTAAGACGGCTTGAAAAATCTCTTCCAAAACCGTCAAAGTAGGGGTCTCTTTCGTCGCCACTGGAAGCCCGATATTTTCTTGTTTCTTGGCGGTAAAATAACTAATATATTTTTGACTGTGCCGATCTTTGGCCATTAAGACATCAGCGGCCATTTTCAAATTCATTAACAATTCTGTACCTGGATTAGCAATCGCCATGGTCAAGCCTCTCCCGGCAGCCATTGCCAAAAAAGCACTATTTAGCCAACCGCGCTCCGGTAAACCAAAAGAAACATTGGATAAACCCAAAATGGTTCCCATTCCAAAAGTATTACTACACCAATCAATTACTTTTAGGGTTTCCAGAGCGGCTTCTTGACTGGAGGAAACCGTCATGACCAAGCCATCGACCACAATATCTTCTTTCTGATAACCCATTGGGGCAGCTGCCCCAAAGATCTCCTCGATTAAACGAAACCGCTCCTGGGCCCGTTCCGGCACCCCTTGATCATCTAAGGGCAGCAAGACAAACATAGCTCCGTATTTAGCCGCAATGGGCAGCATTTTTTCTAATTTTACTTTTTCCGCCGAAATCGAGTTTAACAGGGCCCGCCCCGGATAGATCCGTAAGGCGGCCTCAATTACTTCCGGAGAGGACGAGTCAATGCATAAGGGGGCTTCATTAACCGTCGCCAGTAATTCAACCACTTTGACCATAGTCGCCTGTTCGTCAATTCCGGGCATTCCTACATTGACATCGAGAATTACTGCCTCATTCGCCGTTTGTTCCTGGGCAAAACGCCGCACTTCCAACATCTTTCCCACTCTTAATTCTTCCTGAAGCTTCTTTTTACCCGTAGGGTTAATTCGTTCGCCAACAATGGCTAAAGGTTCCTTTTTTCCTACAAAAACAGTCTGCCGGGCCGAAGTTACCGCACTATAAGCTTCTTTAGGGCCAAGCTTTGGCTTTTGCGGGGGCAACTTTTTTTTAATTTCTGCGATATAATTCGGCGTGGTTCCGCAACACCCCCCTAGCAACCCAATTCCTAAATCATAAAACTTGGTGACAAAAGAACCAAAATCCGGGGCTGCCATATCAAAAACCGTTTCACCCTCAATCAAACGCGGCATTCCGGCATTGGGCTTAGCCAGCAACGGTACTTTCGCATAATCAGCCATGGCGGCAATAACCTGTAACATTGCTTCCGGCCCGGTAGAGCAGTTACACCCCACCGCATCCGCCCCTAGGCTTTGTAAAGTAATTACCGCGGTGATCGGATCGGTTCCCGTTAAAGTACGTCCGTCTTCTTGAAAGGACATACTAACACAAACCGGGAGATCGCAACTCTCTTTAACTGCTAACAAAGCCGCCCGGGCTTCTTGGATATCAATCATGGTTTCAATTACAAAAAAATCTACTCCCCCTAGCAGTAAGCCCGCTACCTGCTCTTTAAAAACCTGAACAGCCTCCTCAAAAGCTAAGTCACCAAAAGGCTTTACAAAACGCCCGGTCGAGCTCAAGTCTCCCACTACCAGGCCGTCTACTCCCACTGCTTCCCGACAAATCTTAGCCAATTGACGGTTTAACTGGACTACTTCATCTCCCAAACCGTATTCAGCTAACTTGATCCGGTTCGCTCCAAAAGAAAAGGTATACACCGCGTCTGAACCGGCCTGACGATACTCTTTTTGGGCCTGTCTTAAAATTTCCCGATTGTCCACCGCCCACTTCTCGGGGCAGACTCCTTTGGGCATTCCCCGCTGCTGCATTTGAGTACCCGTCGCTCCGTCTAAAATTACTACTTTTTGGGCTAATAACTCTTGAAATTGCTCACGTCTCATCTCTCATTACTCCTTCTTCGATTCCGGCAATGGCCAGCACCGATTTCTCCGGCACTAACATATATTTTTCGGTTAACTTTAGGCTAAGCTCCTCCAGTTTTAATAAGTCAAAAATTTCTTTTTGATATCTTAAATCCAGATCGCCATAGCCGGGACTAAAACGATGTTTAGTCGGATGCTTTCCTTCCCGAATCAAGATCTGTTTCGAAAAAAGCATCATCCAATCTAGGACTGCATCTGCTGTCTCCGAAGCTACCGCATCCAAGACCACTCCTAGGGCTGCTTCACCCTCAGCAATCTCTTTCTCAATTCTTGTGGTAATCTCATTTCCTACCGTGGCCGCCATTAAGAGTACTTCTCGGCTATTTTTTAATAATTTGGCCAAATTAGCACTCCTGAAAGAAACCTTTTCGCCGAAGACTACCTCATCAAAATTAATGTCAGTGATGCGAAAACGACCGTAAGCAGCCCGGGGGTGACAAAGCAACAGCCCCTCACTAATTCCTTTTTCCAAGAAATGTTGTTGTTCCTGACTATAGAATTTCACCTTTTGTCGGTATCCCATTCGCCGCAAAATACTATTTCTATCCGGTTCAATATGCAATTGATTAAAATAATGAATATTATTAATAAGAATCATCCTCAAAACTTAATAGTCATTTACGTAATGGCTATTCTATCATACAATATTTTTTTCGGTTCTGAAAGGTTAACCATAACAAATCATAAAAAATTAACACCCAAAAGACTTAACAGACTTTGAGTGTTGAATTTTATGAACCGCTTTCCAAATAACCGCTATTTTTACTCTTTGGAAATCCTATCAACATAGATAACCGTCTTACAACTGCCTTGACTAATTTTTTTTAATAATTTCCACCAAGCTGCACTCCGGCGTCAGGGCTGACCGTACTGTAAAAATGGTCTTTTCGTTTCTCACTCCAATAACAATATAAAGGTACAACAAAAGCTTCTGCTTTAAAGGGATAAACATAACCGACGATCCCTTTAAATAAATAGTCTTTTTCTAATTCCATGGCCCGATACTTACTGATGGTATAATAATGGTCCCCGTTTTTAGCGCTGTAAAAGCAAAAGAGCGGCACTGTTTGTCCCTGTTTCGTAGGAAAAACATAACATTGAATTCGCTCGTATTTATAACCATTTTTACGCTTGCCATACTTTTTTACATTAGTAGTGTAAAAATGATTCTTTTCCGCAACACTGTAGTAGCGATGAAGCGGGATAGTTCCCGGCAACCGCTTGGTTAAAACATGCGCCGTAATGCGCTTATATTCATACTCGGCAATAATCATATCATCACCCCGTAACCCGGATCGACTTCTTGGACGGTGTTGGTCAGTGGCTTTGGGAGTTGCTTTAGTTGTAACTTGAGGTACAGTTTTCGGTGGCGGGGTAACTTTGATTACTTTCGGTTTTACTTTAGGTGTAGGTATAGCTTTCGGAGTTTGTTTTTTTACAGCTAATGGTTTTGATTGCGGTTGCGGTTGCTTCTTGACTGGTTTTTTATAAATATATTTACGCCAGACCCGTAACTTTTTGTAGAAAATACGTAAATCCCTTTCTACCCATTCGGCATTGATGGCTGTAGGGGTGAGCAAATCCCGAAACCGATCATTAACCCAAAGCTCAACCCGATACTTTCCTCTTTCCCAGGTCCAATCGGGCTTAATCTCAAAGCCATGTCCTCTTAAATCAAAAAGCTTTCCGTATAACTTAACATTTCTTAATTCACTCCAACTCTGATTCGCGATCACTTTTTTGGAATAAAGGTATCTTTGCCCGTCTAAGGAATACACATCGTGAGGATATACTTTTATTTCCGCCGTGAAAACCTTATCTTGAGCGGTCCAATCATAAACTACTCCGGAAATCTTCTTTGGCGAAACCGTTAGGAGTTGGCCAATACAAGCAGCACTATCATAATCTCCTACATAAGCTGTAAAAACTTGGTGTTTTGATTTCTTAGAACTTGTTTTAGCCTCAGTTAGAATCGAGCCAAAGGAAACTGCTAAAAGCAAGGTTAATACGAAAAGGAACCTTTTCATTATAAAAAACCTCCCGTAAAATTTTAGCTCCTATGAAAGCAGAGCTTTATAAAAAAAACATCAATAAAATAAATAAATAAGTATATCTACTGATTTTCATTTATTATGTATGAAGCTTGATTAATTATTATCTATTTTCATTGTAAATTTAAATCCAATTATTGTCAAGAAACTTTACCAAACTGTAATGAAAAAATATTATTTTCTTCATAATTTTACAAAATCAGACTCCTCTTTCTTCCCTACCCCAGATAATTTTGTGTAACTGGACTTGAAACCTGACTTCCAATCTATCTGCTAACAGCCACTGCACTACTTCTTGATAGTCCAGTTGGCCAAAAACAACCGAAAAGGAGATTGTTGCTTTGGGATGATACTGCCTCAAAATCTGACAAACCCATTCATAATCCGTTCGCGTACCTATTACAAACTTAATTTCATCTCGCGCAGTCAACAATGCTAGATTCGGCCAGTGCATTTGCTGGGCCTCTCCTGATGAAGGGGTTTTGATATCCATTACAAAAGTATGTTTTGACCCTAATTTAATTGCTTGCAGGGGAAGAGAACCATTCGTCTCAATGCTTACTACATAATCATCCAAGAGTCTTAATAAAAGATTAAGTTCTTTTTGCAAAAGAGGTTCCCCGCCGGTTAAACAGACTCTTTCATAGGTATACTCACAAATCTTCTCATAAATAGCTTCCGGAGACATTTTCTGACCTTCATCGTAAGCATAAGTAGTATCACAATAATTACAGCGGAGATTGCAACCAGTAAAACGAACAAAAACCGTCGGAAAACCGGCGGTTAGACTCTCCCCTTGAATACTTAAAAAAAGCTCATTAACTAACATCTTAAATCTTCCCTTTTTAGACTAATACAATTGGTAGGGGTCTCCCACAACTTGACCATCTCCAGGCTACAATCCAGGGCTGTTATTTGAGCATCAAGCCGCTCCCAAATCCACAAGCTCAACAACTCACAAGTAGGATTAAAATCCAAAACTTCATTCAAACAATGATGATCTAAGTGAATTAAAATCTCTTTCTCCACCAAATTTTCTAATTCATTAAAATCAATGATTAACCCATTAGCCCCTAAAGAACCCTTGACGGAAATTTCTAATTTATAGGTATGACCATGTAAATTTTTACACTTACCTTCATAATTTTGTAAATAATGCGCTGCATCAAAATTAAAAATACTAGTTACACAAATTTTTTTCTCTTTCATGCTACTCCATTCCTTCTCTTTTCATTAATAGCTCATTTTTCTTTTCACTAACTATTTAATTTTACTCTTTTTTTAAAAAAAATAAATACTTTTTAATAATAAAGTTGCGAAGCTGCTTAAAAATTTTAAAAAAAACGCGCCAAAACCGCCCTATTTGTCTTGGCCCCCAAGTTAAAAAACGCCAAGTTTTTAAAATGACTGGAATTAAAGCTCTACTGAACATACTATAGTAAAAGATTAAACCCAAACCCAGGGAAAGCCAGACATAGAAACGTAACTCTAACCAAGTACTCCAATAAAGTAAAGGGATTATAAAAAAAGTCGCTAGAACCCAAAATAAAAAATCTCCAATTGAACTAAAAAAACCCTTTAACTTAAGTTGACTCCGCATTACCCGGTAAATATCAATGAGTATACCGAGCCCACTTCCGGCGATAAAGAGAATTAAAAAAGAACTAAATTGCAAATTAACATATTCCAAAAGAATCACCTCTAGCTAACTCTATGCTGGAGATAATCTCCTTTAGACATACTATTTTTAGCTCATAATTTCTCTTAAATATGATACAATTCTTGGACCTGTTTTTCAGTTAAACTATTTTCTCGACCTAACATTTTAGCTACAAAGGAAATTTTGGCGACTGTTTCCAAAGACTCCATTCGGCGAAAGGCCTCTGTCAAAGTTTCGCCCACTGTTAGAGCCCCATGATTAGCTAATAAAAGGGCATTAGCATTTTTAATTTTTTTGGTAATAACTTTGGATACTTGTTCAGTAGTGGGTGTGGCATAGTCGGTCAACTCAATTCGGCCGATATCCAAAACCATCTCCGGTAAAATAATTTTATTTAAGGCAATCCCCGCCACACTAAAACCTGTTGCCGTCGGTGGATGGGCATGCACTACGGCTTTAATTTCGGGGCGCAACCGATAAACTGTCAAATGCATAATTAAATCAGAAGTTGGTTTACGGTTCCCTGCCAGGACGTTTCCCTCTAAATCAATCCGTAAAATACTCTCCGTAGTCATTGTTCCTTTACATATTCGCGTGGGTGTAATTAAAACTTCATTTTCACTCAAGCGGGCACTAATATTACCATCACTACCGGAAATTAAATCTTTGGCATAAAGCTTCTTGCCGACATCAACCATTTCATTACGTAAACTACCTTCAATAATCATCCTTTTACCTCCACCAGCTTACTAAAAAATCCTTGTTTCTCAAAAAACACCTCACAAAATCTACTAATAATTACGAAATAATTTTCGTGAGGCCCACCAAAAAAAGATGAACCAACAGACTATTGTTGTTCCTCCTAACCATTTATACCAAACTTGGAATTGGGAACTATTCTTCATTTTCCAATTCAAAGCATCTTGCCGCACTTTTTGCCAAATAGACATCACTTTTGGCACATATTTTCGGGTTTCGGCAAATTTCGGCGGTTTGCCCGGGCGCACATTGCCGGCTCCAGCATTATAGGCTTCTAAAGCTAAATCAACTCGACCT
>JANQHU010000041.1 GCA_028282485.1 Bacillota bacterium | reverse complement strand
AACGGATGCAAGAAGAGAGAATTATTCCTTCAACCTCTCAACCGCAGCCTTTGGATTTTTTAAGGGTCTACCAAGAAGTCCTGCAAGAAGCAGAGGCGGTAATTGTCATCCATATTTCCGAGAAATTAAGCGGGACTGGCAATTCGGCTCAGATAGCTGCTAGTATGTTAGATAATCCGGAAAAAGTGACCATTATCGATTCCAGCAGTGTCTGTATGGGAGCCGGTTTGATAGCAGTTAAAGCCGCTGAATTAGCCCGGAAAGGGACTGAGAAAAAGGAAATTATCGCCCAAATATTAGCTTGGCGTGAGCATGTGAAAGTATATTTTACGGTAAAAAACTTGGATTATCTAGCTAAAAATGGTAGAATAGGAAGGGCTAATGCTTTGCTGGGGAATATTTTAAATATTAAGCCCCTGTTAGGGATTGCCGGAGGAGAAGTAGTTCCAGTGGAAAAAATCCGAGGTAATAATCAAAAAGTAGCTCAAAGAATGATCGCAGCTCTGCAGTCTGACTTTGGTAAAAAACCGTTATTATTAAGTGTAATGCATACTAATTTACCGGAATTAGCTACGGAATTGCTATCCTTAGCCCAGCATAATTTGCACATAACCAATAGTTATCAAAACCTAATTGGACCGACCTTATCTTCCCATTCCGGGCCTTTTACTTTTGGTTATGCCGTATTACCAGGAGCAGTGAGTTAACAATGAGAGTTATCGCCGGCACATACCGCGGACGAGTTTTAAACGGCCCAAAGCATCAGGGGGTCAGACCTACTGCCGATCGGGTCCGGGAAGCGATTTTTAATATTATTGGTGCGGATATTGAAGGAGCTGATTTTTTAGATCCTTTTGCGGGAAGCGGGGCTATCGGAATTGAAGCGTTAAGCCGTGGGGCCGCCACCGTAGTTATGGGAGATCAGAGCCATCTAAGTATCCGGTTAATTAAAGAGAATTTAAAAATAGTAGCCGAGCCAGATCAGGTCATCCTTTTGAATTTAGCGGTGGAAAAGACCTTGGAGGCTGTTAAAAAGCGAACCATGCAATTTGATTTTATTTTTCTTGATCCCCCCTATTACCAAGGATTACTTCCCAAAACTTTGGAACTGATTTTAAAGCAGGAACTTTTAAAAGCCGAGGGTTCTTTAATTGTGGAGTACCCCACTAAGCTAGCGATAGATCATCCGGGATTTCAGTTACAGAAGAAACGTAAATATGGAGATGTCTCTCTCGGGGTTTTTACTGAAAAGTGAATGATATTGCCAAAGAAATGGTAGGTTATAAGCATGAATCCAGTAACTAGAGCAGTATGTCCGGGCAGTTTTGATCCCATTACTAACGGGCATTTGGATATTATTGAACGAACAGCAGGGCTGTTTCCGGAAGTAATTGTGGGGGTCTTAGAAAATCCGGGTAAAAAACCCGTCTTTACTTTGGGGGAAAGAGTGGAGTTGATTGGCAAAGCAGTTAGTCATCTGCCTAATGTCCAGGTCCATTGCTTTCGCGGTTTATTAGTTGATTTTGTCAGTAAAGTAAAAGGAAATTTAATCGTCAAAGGGCTACGCGCTATTTCTGATTTCGAAATCGAATTACAAATGTCCCTTAGTAATAAAAAAATGGCCCCGGAAATCGAGACCATGTTTATGATGACCAAAAATGAATATTCCTTTTTAAGTTCCAGTATGGTTAAAGAAATAGCCCAATTTGGCGGCGATATTCGGGATTTAGTCCCGATAGAAGTAGCCACAGCTCTCAAAAAGAAGTTTTCAACAAATGGAGAGAGGTAAAAAGTGAATGGAAAAAAACAGTATTGATATTTTGGTTGACCAATTAGAAGAATTAGGCAATAAAAAATCTTTCCTTAGCGGTAAAATTTCCATCGAAGCAGAAGAGTGGGCGAGCATTATCCATCAGCTCCGCGAAGCAGTCCCGGCAGAGATTCGCGAAGCTGAAAAAATGATTCAAAAAAAAGAAGAGTTTGTTAAAGAGACTCGCCGGGAAGCGGAACAAATCATTAATGATGCTAAAAACTATATTTCAGAAGCAGCTGAAAAAAAACAGAGCCAAAAGCTCGGGCAGGAAGCGGCTCTGCTATCCCAAGAAGCCAAAAAAGTGGCTCGGGAGATTGAACTAGGCTCTTTAAATTATGCTAACCAGATTTTAGAACAATTAGAAAGCAGTGTCCAACATATTTTAGAGATTATTCGGGAAAATCGCAATGAATTATTTGAAAAGTTAACCAGCCAAGAAGATCGAGATTAACCTTATTTTTAGTAATTGGAAGATGGAGGTAGCAAATGAAACAGGGGATTTCAATAGCGATTGATGGCCCGGCGGGATCTGGCAAGAGCACCATTGCTAAATTAATTGCTGTAAAGTTTGGTTATTTATATATTGATACGGGGGCTATGTATCGGGCCATCACTTTAAAAGCTTTGCAACAGGGAGTGAGCCCCCAGGATGAAAAGTCATTAGCGGAGCTAGCGATGGGGACCAAAATCGTTTTGCGCGATGAAAAGCAAGATAAAGAACTAAAATTACGCGTTTTTTTAGATGAAGTAGAAGTAACTCATCAAATTCGGAGCCTGGAGGTTACGAATAATGCTTCGGCAGTAGCGGCAGTAGCGGCGGTCCGCACTAACTTAGTAAAAATGCAACGGCAGATGGCCGCCGCCGGAGGCGTAGTCATGGACGGCCGGGACATCGGGACTGTGGTTTTACCCCATGCCGAATTAAAACTTTTTTTAACAGCTTCTATTGGCGAGCGTAGCCGCCGCCGTTTCTTAGAGTTAGAAGCCAAAGGAGTCTCCGTGACTCTGGCGGAGTTAGAAGAACAGATCCGCCACCGGGATTTTTTAGATAGTAATCGTCAGGTGGATCCCCTGTGTCAGGCTACCGATGCCATCTTTTTAGATACTACCAGTTTAACTATTGATCAAGTAGTAGAAAAAATAATAGAATTATCTTTAGAAAAAGGAGCAGCATTAGATGTTTGCAATTAGGAGGTTGTTATGGAAATCAGCGTAGCCCGATCGGCTGGCTTTTGCTATGGCGTAAAAAGAGCCATAGAAATTGTGGAAAAAGCCTTAGAGGATCAACAAACACCAATCTCCAGCCTGGGCTCCATAATTCATAATCCCCAAGTAGTCTCCCATATGGCCCAAAAAGGCTTGAAATTAGCCTCTCGAATTGAAGAGATTCCCGCCGGACGGGTGGTAATTAGTTCTCATGGAGTGGGGCCTTTTATTTATCAGCAGGCGGCGAAACGAAATTTAGAAGTCATTGATGCTACCTGTCCTTTTGTTAAAAATGTCCATAATTTAGCCCGGCAGATGCAAAACGAAGGTTATCAGGTTGTGGTTTTTGGCGACCGGGAACATGTTGAAGTGCAAGGAGTTTTAGAAACAGTAGCCAAAAAGGCGCTGGTGCTAAGTTTTGACGAACCAGTAGACCCTACAGCCTTCCAAGATCAAAAAATAGCCATTATTAGTCAAACTACTCAACAAGTTGAGAAATTTCAACAATTTGTAGTCAAAATTCTGCCTTGGGCTAAAGAGGTGCGGGTTTTTAATACGATCTGCTCGGCTACTTCCGAGCGGCAACAGGAAGCCGACGAGTTGAGCCGTGAAGTAGAATTAATGTTGATTATCGGGGGGAAGAATTCGGCCAACACTTTCCGGTTATTTGAAATTTGCAGACGCAACGGAACCACCGCCTATCAGATTGAAGCTCCGGAAGAGATTCAACCCCAATGGTTGCAGGGAATTACCAAAGTGGGAATTACCGCTGGAGCTTCTACGCCGGTGAAACATATTGACGAAGCTGTCTTCAAAATTATGAATATAGGAGGAACTGCAAAAATGGATGATCTTACTTTGCAAAATGAAGCAATACCAAATGATGAAGAAGGGAAAAAGATGGAAAACGAATCCTTTGATGAACTCTTGAAACAAGACTGGGAACAAGAAACGGCGCTCAATTTTAGGCCGGGTGATATCATTGAGGCCAAAGTAATTTTAGTGCGAGATGATGTTGCTTTTGTGGATATTGGCGGTAAATCCGATTTCACCATTACCTTAGAAGAGTTATCTGTCCAACCAGCCCTATCGGCCAAAGAAGTTGTGCAGGAAGGGGAGACCATTCGAGTGATGGTGGTTAAAGCCAAGGATAGTGAAAAGATTCAACTATCCCGGCGCCGAGTAGAACAAAGGCAAGTCTGGCTTGATCTAGAGACTGCTTTTAATGCTAAAACCCCGGTCCAAGTCAGAGTGACTGCCAGCGTTAAAGGTGGTTTAAGTCTTGATTTAAACGGAATTCGGGCCTTTATGCCTGCTTCCCAAGCTTCCATCAACTATATTAGTGATTTAGGAGCATTTGTGGGCCAAGAGCTCACCGTCCGGATTATTGAGTTTGAGCAGGCGAAACGGCGGGTAGTCGTTTCCCGGCGGGTGATTGAAGAAGAACTCAAGCAGCAAGCCGAAGCTGAGTTTTTTAGCCAAATAAAAGAAGGTCAGCGGTGTCAAGGAAAAGTAACCCGTTTGACTAACTTTGGTGCTTTTGTGGATTTAGGAAGCGGGATTGAGGGCTTGTTACATATCTCGGAACTGAGTTGGTACCGGGTGAAGACTCCGGCGGAAGTCTTACAAGCGGGCGATGAAATTGAAGTCTTAGTAATTAAGTGTGACCCGGCCACCAAAAAGATCTCCCTTTCTTTACGGCAGATCCAGAATCATCCTTGGGATACGGCGATCATTAATTTTCGGGAAGGAGCAGTTTACCCCGGTACCGTAGTCAAGTTAGAAGCTTTTGGAGCCTTTGTCCGGTTAACCGAAGGAGTAGATGGCCTGGTTCATGTTTCCCAAATTAGTGAAAGAAGAATTGGTAAACCCGATGAAGTTTTAAACCTAAATGATGAAGTTAATGCCAAAGTGCTCAAGATTGATCATCAAAATCGGAAGATCTCGTTAAGTTTAAAAGAGGTAGCTGTCGATAAAAGCCAAAATGAAGTGGAGAACTACTTGAATCAACAGAATCAAACCGAAATCACTCAAAATTTAGGTTCTTTAATTGATTTTAAAGAAGGAGAGAAATAGTTATTTCTCTTCTTTTTTTGAAAAGAAACCAGATGCCCTCACATAATTTAGATTATGAAATTTTTTTTGTCAATTAAGCAGGATCTAAGAGGAAAGTATAGAAAAATAATGGATGATTTAAGGGGAGATGGTGATGAAGTTTAATAGGGTAAAGTATCTTTTTTGTTCAATAATTATTACGATGCTATTATCTCTAACCATGAGTATTGGTCTAAATGCAAAAGACTACAATGGCAATAAGTTAAAAGCAAAGTATAAAGCTTTTCTAAAAAATCCGGGTAACTGGGAACAACAGGAATTATTAAAAGTATTGCCAAACAAAAGAGCAACTATAGATAAACATCAAGTTTTAGATTATATTTTTATGAATTTGTTACCCCTCGAAGAGTTGGCTCAACAGGGAAATCCTACGGCAATGAATATTTTGTTTAAAATTATTTATTTAACAGATGGTGCTTATACGTCACAGCTGAATATTATCCTGGGGGCGACTATTACTTCGCATCCCGAAGTGTTTTTAAAAACTTTAGCTAAAAATCAACAGTTAATTGTAAAATATGAGATGATAGATTCATTATTAGGTAACTTAGGAACGGAATTTGTAGATGAGTTAGAAAAGAGCTTAATTGAATTGGAAAGAAGATACTTGGCTATTCGTCAAACTAAAAACGTTCCAGAGAAAATTAAAAGTTTATGTTTGTATGAATTGAGTAAACAAATTTATGAAGATCGGCGTTATCAGATAGAAATGAATGGTTATCATGAAATAGCTAAATAAACGAAATAACAATGAATAATTATATTTAATAGAATATTTAGGAGGCAAGATATTAGTAAAGTAATAATCCAAAACTCCATTAAATAAATAATTATTTTAAGGGGAATAATATGATGTTCAATAAAGTAAAATATATTTTTTAATAAGTATTATATTGCTATTATCTGTAACAATGAGTATTTCTGTAAATGCTAAATACTAAATTAGATCACTGTAATTATATTTTAAATATAGTTTACAGAAAGTGTGATTTAATAAAAAACACTTTTCTGAAATAAAATAACTTAGGAAATACATAGGAGGTAATTTGATGGCAAAGTATGTTTATCTGTTCAGTGAAGCAAATGCATCAATGCGGAATTTACTGGGAGGCAAAGGGGCCAACTTAGCCGAAATGACTGGCTTAGGCTTGCCGGTACCCCGCGGGTTCACCGTGTCTACGGAAGCTTGTACCCGGTATTATAGTGATGGCGAAGTAATTGCTAAAGAAATTGAAGCAGAAATTTTTGCAACTCTCGCCAAGACTGAAGCGGTTGTGGGCAAAAAGTTTGGCGATCCCCAAAATCCTTTTTTGGTCTCGGTTCGTTCTGGTGCGCGAGCTTCCATGCCGGGAATGATGGATACTATCTTGAATTTAGGCTTAAATGATGTGGTGGTGGCCGGATTAGCCCAGTTAACCAACAACGAAAGATTCGCTTATGACAGTTACCGTCGTTTTATTCAAATGTTTTCCGACGTAGTTATGGAAGTAGAAAAACCCAAATTCGAAAAGATTCTTGAAGCCGTCAAAGAAGAAAATAAGGTGGAATTAGATACGGAATTAACTGCTGACAACTTAAAAGAAGTAGTTAAACGATATAAAGAACTATTTAAGCAGGAGAAAGGCTTTGACTTTCCCCAAGAACCAAAAATGCAGTTGTTGGAAGCGATTAAAGCAGTTTTCCGTTCCTGGGAGAATCCCCGGGCCATTGTCTACCGCCGCTTAAATGATATCCCCGCCAGCTGGGGGACGGCTGTTAACGTTCAAGAAATGGTTTACGGGAATATGGGTAATGATTCCGGCACCGGGGTTGCCTTCACCCGTAATCCTTCCACCGGAGAAAAGAAACTCTACGGCGAGTTTTTGATGAATGCCCAAGGTGAGGACGTGGTCGCCGGCATTCGGACTCCCCAATCCATTGAAAAATTAAAAGAATTAAATCCGGAAGTATATCATCAATTTGTGAAATTTGCTGAAACTTTAGAGAAACATTACCGGGATATGCAGGACA
This sequence comes from Bacillota bacterium, assembly GCA_028282485.1. Lineage (GTDB taxonomy): Bacteria > Bacillota > UBA4882 > UBA8346 > UBA8346 > JANQHU01. Next base: position 459 of record JANQHU010000041.1, on the reverse strand, counting down.
TGGAGTTTACTATTGAACGAGGCAAACTCTTCATGTTGCAAACTCGAAATGGGAAACGCACCGCCGCCGCTGCTTTAAAAATTGCGGTTGATTTGGTAAGTGAAGGAATGGCTACCAAAGCGGAAGCCGTCATGAAAGTTGATCCGAAACAACTTGATGCCCTGTTACATCCTAATTTTGAGCCCCAAGCCCTCAAATCAGCGACTCCGGTGGCCAAAGGCTTACCTGCTTCGCCAGGGGCGGCTACTGGTAAAGTTTATTTCGAAGCTGAAGATGCGGTTAATGCTGCTAAAAACGGCGAGAAGAACGTGATCTTAGTTCGCTTGGAAACCTCTCCGGAAGACATTGAAGGAATGCATGTTTCTAAAGGAATCTTAACCGGCCGGGGCGGCATGACTTCCCACGCCGCAGTGGTAGCGCGTGGCATGGGAACTTGTTGTGTGGCTGGTTGTAGTGGGA
>JANQHU010000031.1 GCA_028282485.1 Bacillota bacterium | reverse complement strand
AGGACTGGCTTCATAATCCATTTATTGGAATGAAAACTGCTCATTTATAGTTTTTAAAGAAAAAAAAGTTAATAATTAACAATCCCTTTTTACTTTAAGCAAAAGAAAAAAATTTTATTAAAAAAAGGCCTTACTGGCCTTTTTAAAATACTTTTTTATTAATCGGATTTCTTATCTATTTGAACAAGCCCTTCTTTAATAGCATAAAGCGCAATCTGGGTTCGATTAGCAAGTCCTAACTTTTTTTTAATCGAGGTGACGTAGTTTTTAGCCGTCTTTTCACTAATAAATAATAACTTGCCAATCTCCCGGTTATTAAGTCCTTGGGCTACTAAGGGAAGGATCTCCTTTTCACGTGGACTAAGATGCTCTTTAGGCATTAGGGGGCATTGGTGATCATCTTTAGCCGTCGTCATGCCTTCTTCCTCCTTAAAACCACTTCGCCCAGGTAGAGGAACTCCGCACCAAATAAGCATTATTTCCTTAAAATCAAGACTCTAATTCAAAAAAAACAACTCAATTTTGACAAAATTATATGCCGCTCAACTCCTTTGCGAAGAGGAATTTCTACTGCTTAACTTATCATATGTTTTCTTTCTCCTAAAAGTGCTTTCCTAGAGAGATTAAACTATTTTATTTTGACTTCGTCGGCAACAGTCATTTAAAGCTTTATTACTTTGCTCTAATAAAACTTTTTCGTCAATAGTCCTTAAGTTTTGATCTTTCAACACCATTTGCCCATCAATAAAGACTGTTTCTACCTGACTGGCATCCGCTGCGTAAACAATGGTTGATAAGAGATTCTCTATGTTCCAAGGCGTAGTCGCTACTTTATTCAAATTTAAGACTACCAAATCTGCTTTTTTGCCAATTTCAATAGAACCAATCTCTCTTTCTAATCCCAGAGCCCGTGCTCCAACTATAGTAGCCATTTCAAAGACAGTGGTAGCATCTAAAACATTGGGATCATTCAAACGTGCTTTCTGCAAAAGAGCGGCAGTTCGCATTTCCCGAAACATATTTAAATTATTATTACAAGGGGCCCCATCCGCCCCTAAAGAGACCACAATTTTTCGCTTTAACATTTCCGGAATTTTAGCGATCCCAGAAGCTAATTTCAAATTCGAATTGGGGCAGTGGGCCACCTTGGTTCCTGTTTCTGCTAAATAATCCATTTCTTGTTCGTTAAGCCAGATACAATGGGCCAAAACCAGGTTTTCGTCTAGCAAATGGAGATGCTTTAAATACTCAATATTATTTTGGCCATATTCTTTACATATCCAGGCAACTTCTTCTAGGTTTTCTGCGGCATGTGTATGGAGCAATACCCCGTACTCCCTGGCCAGAAGCCGTACTTTTGTGAGTAAATCACGACTACAGGAAACAGCAAACCGTGGCGCAAAGCAGTATTTAATTCTCCCATTTTGACTATCATGCCATTTTTCTAATAGCTGCAAACTCTTTTTAATAGAATCTGCCTCAGTTTCTTTTAATCCTAAGGGCATTTGTTCGGCGTAAGTCATCATACATTTTCCAGAAATAGCCCGGAGACCACTCTGGGCTATGGCCTGAAAGACCTCCTCCTGATACCGAACTGTTCCCATATCTAAAATAGTAGTAGTTCCGGATTTAATCAATTCGGCAATTCCAAGACTAGCTGCAATAAAATTGGTCTCCGGGGTATGAGCTGCTTCCAAAGGCCAGATCTTTTCTTTTAACCAACTTAAAAGGGAGCGGTCATCAGCCTGCCCCCGAAATAACGTTTGGGTTAAATGAATATGGGTTTGAATAAATCCTGGTATTAAAATTTTATCCGTCAAATCAATTTCCTGAGCATCAGGAATCCTTAATTTTTTTGCAATTTCCTTAATTTGTCCATTCTCTATTAAAACATCCCGCTTGGCAATTTCCCGGGCCGGATTATTTGTAACTACCATACTATTTTGTAACACCATTTTTTGGGCCATTTTTTTAGCACCTACTTCTTTCTTTCAATTTGCATTTTCCGTTTCTGCCACAGCTCCCGGTTGGCTTCTTGCCATTTAGTCACCGTAGGTAGAATTGGTGTTAAAACTTTTTCTAAATCAGCTAACTGCTTGAGGGGGTCCAGCTTAATTAAGAGGTTAGCATTAACTGACTCCAGGTTGGCTACTTCCCTTAATTCTGCTAAGTCAATTCTTTTTTGCAATTTACTTCCCAACCATAGATTAGGGGCCAGCACTCTTAAGTACTGATTACACCAAAGACGTCCCCATGCACTCTGCCCCTCAATTCCTAAGGCTTGTTCATAAAGATTATTTTGAAAACTCGCCCCGGGAGGCAGACCCCAAGTAGTTAAAAAACCCTGTGCTACAGAGATTTTTTCGGCTAATTCTCGAAAGCTCTCCCAAATAAACTTGTGAATACTCTCATAGCGGTCTCGGCCAGAACTGGTTTCTAAGGGATACCAGAAAAAAAGATGGGGGGCAAAATCATGACCGCGCAAGCCTGCAAAAAAATCCCCTTGACCACAAAACATAATCCCACTGGTATTCTCAAAAATATGCTCTCCTGCTTTGATGTTATTCCTAATAGGATAATCCAAAAGCAAGATCCATTCTTGAGCCGCAGGTAATGTTTGAGGAAGAGAAAGCCATTGTTTGCTGGTTAAGAAACCTCGTGAAGCAATACTCAGGTTTTCCCTTGACTCTTCAGACTCCGTCTTTAAAACCCATTTGTACTTTTCGTGCTTCTCTTCCGTAATCACGTGATGCCATTTTTCGAAAAGGCCTAACAGCGTTTCGATTTCTTTTTTCCACCCTCGCTCCAAGACCAGGCCGCCCATCAGATAATTAGGCTGCTCTATTTGTTGTAAGTAATAATCACTCTGCCGCCGGGAAAAATAGTTGCATGGTTTACGGCTGCGTGGAGGAGAAAGGGTTAATTCTTGGCTCATTTTCAGTCGCTCTTGTTGGGAATTTGCATCAGCTACCAAATCATAAAAAATTCTGGTTTGGCCGTAATTTAAAATTTTTCCCTGCCACGACAAGTAGAGATCGTCTTGAGGATCACGGGGCTTATTACTCATTAATGATTCTACTAAATTCAGGCGCGGAGCTTCTGTCAGATAGAGATCACTAAAATAAGCTACCCAAACTTTTTCCCGGTTAACTGTTAGGATTTCGGTAAACTCGGTTACTAACTCCTTTTTCTCTTTATGTTTACGAATACACAACCGAACTGGTGCAATAAATTTATCGCTTATTGCCGGACCATAAAGGCCGACGGTCAAACCTTTTCCGGCACCACCACTATTTTTGATAGTAAACCCGGTCCGAAATACTGCCTCCTCAGATAAAGTTACTCTCGGGAGCGGTGGAGCCACAAATTCTAAAATCGGTAAAGTAGCTCCCTTGTCTTCGTTTCTTCGGGATGGATTGGCTTTTGCCAAAGACGTAAAACTTAATAAAATACTTGTTTCGTCGGCCGTTTCTAGGGAGCCCGCTGCTGCTTCAAAACCTTGCTGACAGTATTTGAAGTCCCACCCAAAATAGTGACTCAATTCGGCTAAATAATCCCTGGCCTGAAAATAACCATAGTCCCAAATTTGGCGCAAGCCTGCCGGGAGCATGCCCTCTGTCAATAATTCCTGCCAGAGTTTTGGATTACCTTGATATTGGCTAGATTCTTTAGCATCTAAAGACTTTCCTAAATAATGGGGTAAATTATTATAAGTATCTATTTTACTTCCATTTTGATATAAGGCAAGCTGGAGCCCGCAATTAGCAAAAACTGAAATATTGATTACCGGACTCTCAGTCATCACCGATAACCCTTCGGCCACTGCCGCAAATTCAAGATCATTATGGCTCCACTTTCCTTGCTCATAGATACTAATCCAGTTACTCTGTTTACTACTTTTGATTAAAAAGCTTCGCTGGGCCCCTTCTGCCGGGGAAGATCCTTCCTGGTATTTCTCTAACTTCATCAAACGCCGCAGCGCCTCAGCTACTTTTAAATTTGCTGCGGAGGCTGAGCTAGTCTTTTTTGTTAAAATTTGTAAATTATTGAAAAAAAGATTCATTCCAGCCGCCCTCCCTCACATGGGATTACTCTACCCTGCGCCTGCCCCACATAGCAGTTTTCGCGGAAGTAGCTCCCTCGCGAATATTCTCAGGAGAGTAAAGTTTCAAGCAAACAATTGCTAAAGGTGGTAAAACTATTTCTAAAGAAGCAGTAAAACCATCATAACAGAGTTCTTCCGCTTCTAATAAACTAATATTCCGTTGATTAGAGCCGCCGTAAACTGCCAAATCACTATTAAAGGCCTCTTGATAAACTCCCAGCCGGGGGAGACCAATGCGGTATCTTTCGTAAAAGGTCGGGGTAAAATTACAAATTACTACCAAAAAATCCTCTTCCTTTTTTCCTTTGCGAATAAAAGGAACCACACATTGTCCGGCATTATCCGCATTTATCCACTGAAACCCCTGATAATCATGATCTAACTCCCATAAAGCCATTTCCTTTAAATAAAAATGGTTTAAATGCTTAATATACTGTTGAAATTTTTGGTGCATTTCAAACTTGAGTAAATGCCATTCCAACTCTTCGTAAAACCGCCATTCGATAAACTGGGCTAATTCACAACCCATAAATAACAATTTTTTACCGGGATGAGCCATCATATAGCCCAATAAAACCCGTAAATTAGCAAATTTTTGCCAGTAATCCCCCGGCATTTTCTCAATTAGGGAGCGTTTCCCGTGAACCACTTCGTCATGGGAAAGGGAGAGTAAAAAATTTTCCGAAAAAGCATATAAGAATGAAAAAGTTAACAAATTATGCCGATACTGCCGCCCCGGGTAATCTAAAGCCATATATCGTAAGGTATCATTCATCCAACCCATGTTCCATTTATAATAAAAACCCAATCCGCCCATATAGGTGGGCCGGGTCACCATGGGCCAGGCCGAGGATTCTTCGGCAATGATCAAAGCATCAGGAAAACGCTCATAAATAGCTTCGTTTAATCTTTTAATAAAAGTGATTGCTTCTGGCTCGGCACCTTCATATTGAATCGGTTTTAATTGAATTCCTTCTTTAAAATTAGGATATAAAATACTGGAGACCGCATCGACCCGTAACCCGTCAATATGATATCTATCAAACCAGAAAACTGCATTGGAAATTAAAAAAGAGCGTACTTCCGGCTTGGCAAAATCAAACTGCCAGGTCCCCCAACTGTAGATTTCCCGGGCTTCATAAAGAGGGGTGCCGTCCAAAAAAGCTAGTCCGTGAGCATCGCGGCAAAAATGCCCCGGAACCCAGTCCAAAATCACCCCAATCTCATGTTGGTGACAATAATCAACGAAATACCGAAAATCATCCGGGGTCCCGTAGCGACTGGTAACCGCAAAAAAACCAGTAATTTGATAACCCCAGGAAGCATCTAAAGGATGTTCCATCACCGGTAGTAATTCAATATGGGTATAGCCCATTTCTTTAACATAACTAACTAATTGCGGGGCAATTTCCCGATAAGTATAGAGTGCTCCATCTGGCTTCCGCCGCCAGGAGCCCAAATGGACTTCATAAATATTTATCGGCCCCTTTAAATGCTCTTGCCGACGCTGGCGCCAAGACTCATCCTGCCAGGGATAATCCTCTGCTAAAGGATAGACTACCGAAGCGGTGCGGGGCCGTAATTCGGAGAAAAAACCGTAAGGATCAGCCTTCAAAGTATACTGACCGAAATCGCGGTGAATCTCATATTTATATAACGTCCCTTCCCCTAGGCCCGGAATAAATAATGTCCAGATCCCGCCGGAGTCAGGTAATAGTTCCATTACATGCTCACTACCGTCCCAATCGTTAAAACTGCCCACAATTCGGATATAAGTAGCGTTAGGAGCCCAGATGGTAAACCGCACTCCTAAAATATTATGTTCAGTTACTAAGTGCGCGCCAAAATGCTGATAAGCTAAAAACAAATTGCCTTCGTGAAAAAGATAGGTGTCTTGCTGATTAATAACCAAATCTGAAACCATGCCTATGTCTCCTCTATCTCTGTATCAATAACTTTATTTTATATTCGTCACCAATAAATCTTTTCCTTGTTTTTTGGAAATAACAATAAAACCTTTTCGCTCCTTCATAATCAGGGCTTCAAAAAGGTTTGAGAGGAAATTTTTTTATCTTATAAAAAAATTTTTAATATTTAAAATAAGAATTTGGGATCGGGGTTATAATAAAATATTTGCCGTAATCTTTAACATAAGACTTGGCCTTATTAACTATCTCTTTATGCAACCTATCGGCATATATGACAGTTGTAGAATTGGATTTCACAAACAACTTACCCCGCTTGGCAGGTTTAATACTATTTAAAAAAGGCGGCACAGTTCCTCTAATTGGTTTATCTAAACCCCCGTGAAAAAGCATTGGCCGAAGAAATTTATTTTTATACTTACTGGGTGGGCCAAATTTATCATAGATTTTTAAAGCCTCTTCTCGAGATACTGGTTCTAATCTCTCTATGTAACGCGGCCCCGGATTAACCGCCCGGTAAAAACTAATTAAATTTGAAAATAAATCTTCACAACTAAAACTACTTGCTCCACTTAAAATACAATAAGGCCAACAACCTTGAAAAGCTTCAAACCTCATAGATACACTTAAAAAAATGGCTAAAGCCACCGACTTTTTTTCTTTTAAGGACAGCCCTCTTTTTATACAGTAAGTCTCTGTAGGTCCGATTTTAATAGTTTTAATCCCCATACTTTGAGCATACCTAACAATATAGCTATTAACCATGCTATTTTTTTTTAATTTTGGTTCAAACCTTACTTTTCGCCATAAATTTTCTGAGCCCGTATTTTTGTCGGGACTTTTTGGATTAGCATGACCTAAATCAATCCAACCTCCTTTTTTAGTATATATATATCCTTTTTTATTTATTTCAGC
>JANQHU010000026.1 GCA_028282485.1 Bacillota bacterium | reverse complement strand
CTGCATTCCCAAATTGACCAATTACCCCTTCCGGAGCTTCCAGATTGATAATATCTAAAACATCCTCACCCGTCAAAGGCTCTTGGTAATGAGTCAGCTGACTGTCATTACACTGCAGAAGTAATTCTGCTAAAGGAGTTATAATGACAGCCGCGTAGCCCAAATCAGTGATTGCATGAGCCCCTCTGATTAGCCCGCCTTCCTTTTCCCGACCTTGGCCGATGCCATGACTACTAGCACCCAAAAAGAGAATCTTGGGTTGGTTTAGCCCTCCTTCCTTCCTCGCTCCCGCTTCGGCGTAAGTGGTAAACCGATAAAGCTCTTGCTGGGATAAGGCCGCTTTTTTAATTACCGTTTGGGGAATAATGCCAAAACTTTGACGTAGTCTGCAGATCTCTGCGGCAGTGGTTCTTAATAAGGCTCCAATTTGGCCATCGGCAAAACCAGCTTGTTTAGCTGTTGCTAGGATTTCCCTTTTTAGATTGTAAGCGGCATAAGTACTAATCTCTTTTTCAATATCCAAGAGAATTTTTATCTGACTGATATACCATTCATTAATCTTAGTCAGCTCTGCGATTTCAGGCAGGGGAATCTGCCGTTTTAATGCTAATCGAATATAAAAAAGCCTTTCGGGATTAGGATTAATCAACTTTGCTCTTAAATGGGCCCCGGAGACAAAATCCCTGGCCATTGTTTCTTCCTTAATTCCTAAACCAAACCCGGGGTTTTTCAAAGACCGCATTCCTTTTTGCAAAATTTCGCCAAAACTATATCCCACCGTAATTACCCCTCCGGTAGCTTGCATCAAAGTATGAGAGTGAGGATTCTCAATTTTAAATTTGGCAAAATCAAAGCGGGGCATTTTCATCAAAATCTGCCCCGGGTCATCACTGACCAAAAGACCGTTCTGATCCATGGAGACATCAATAAGTTCGGTTAATTTGGCTCCTAAAGCTAATTTAACAGCCGTTTCTGCCAGGGAGAGACCAGTCTGCTTTTCGGCTAAAACCGCACTGGCGGTAAACCGGGGATTTACTTCCAAAAGGACAATTTCTTTACTAAAAGGATCATACGCAAATTGAAGATTGGCCAGGCCGACAATCTGAAAAGACTCCATTATTTTCCGGGATAATTCAATAAACCGCTGCTGCTGCTCTTTGGGTACTGTTAGCGCCGGAGTTATTAAAATGCTATTCCCGCTATGAACTCCTACTGCTTCTAAGTTTTCCATGACGGCCACAATTAGCGTCTGACCATCAGCGTCACGAAGGGCTTCCACCTCAATTTCTTGCCAACCCGCAAAAGAAGATTCCACCCGCACCTTTTTAACCGGAGAAAGAGCAAGTCCTCTGGCCACATATTCCATTAACTCATCGAAATTATAAGCAATCAATACCCCTTCCCCTTCTAAGGCAAATAAGGACTTAGTTACCAAAGGAAAAGGTAATTGTTTACCAAAATCAACAGCCGCAACACTACTATTAACAACTTTACCGGCTGGAGTTTTCAGGTTATTGGCTAATAAAATCTCTTCAAAATCAGTCTTTTCTTTAATTTGGCTAATCACCCGGTGACTCACATCTAACAGGCGGCATCCATCTTTTTCTTGATCTCGATTTTCTGCCAAATAGTAACCGATATTGAGAGCGGTTTGGCCTCCGAAACCCACTAAAACACTATCGATCTTTTCCTGAATAATAATTTTTTGGACTACTTCCAGAATTATTGGTTCATAATAGACCTTTACTTTAGCTTTTTCGGCAGCCGTCAAAAGAGCTGGATTTCCTCCCAAGAGAACTACTTCACAACCAGCTTTCAATAGCGTTCTAATAGCGGTTACCCCGGCATAGTCAGTCTCACTACCTTGGCCAATCATAATTGGCCCGGCACCGATTAAGAGCACTTTATTATGAACATTATTAATTGTTTCATTCATTAGCTTCACTCCTTCCGTTAAAATGATCCTTATGCCACCAAAAAGCCTTGCAAAAATAATCCTAAAAAATAAAACCCCGACAAAGCCTAGTAGGTCGGGGCCCATTTTGGAGTAATTTCAAATAATAACTTATTCTCTTCGATTGGCAATAGCTACCACAATGTCATCGCGACTAACCACTCCCACTAATTGCCCGTTTTCAAAAACCGGAACCCTTTTTATTTTATAAGTATTCAAAATAGCAGCGATCTCTTCCAAGGGAGTGTTTGGCTCAATACTTACTACTACCTTACTCATGATATCTTTGATTCGTTCTCCTTTAGACATCGTTCGTAAATCAGCAGCGGTGACAATTCCTACCACATTGCCATCTGCATCACAAACTGGGACGCCACTAATCTTATGTTCTGCTAATATTTTAGTAAGTTCATATATTTTGGCGGTCTCGTTAATAGTGATTACCTCAGTAGTCATTATGTCCTTAGCTAGCATTTTCAGTAAACCCTCCTTACGAATTTAGTTCCCGTTAAAAACGTTCATAATATAAACTTTATAAATCAGCCCCACAAAATAAGCTGGGGAATATAGGGATGGCCTAAATCCTCATGACAGGGTAAAATCCGGACATTATAACCATAACGACCACTCTGGCGACAAGGGATTAATCCTTGGTAGAGATATCGGCCTTCACCTAATTCTTGATACTCAGTCAAGGTTATTCTTTCTCCCAGAGTAATCGCCCCATTATTATCAACGGGACCGGAATAGGCCTCCACGGTTACTTCTTGGGGGTTAATCTGCCCTAAATAAATTTGCGCATTAATTTGTACATTATCTCCTACCAGTAAATCTCGTTCCGTTTGTTCCGTATCGACTCTTTCAATATTAATTCTTCGCCACTGGTCAAAGAGATGTTTTTTATAGGTAGCTAGTTCTTTTGCTTTTTGTTGCTGGTTAGCACTTAACTTTTCAAATAAACGAATGGCCGGAATATAAAACTCATCCGTATACTCTTTAGCCATACGATGGGTATTAAAAACAGGAGCGTAGGTTTCAATAGAACGACGTATTTTGGCTAACCAGCCTAGGGGTAAGCCTTGTAAATTACGATTATAAAACAAAGGAATAATCTCTTTTTCCAACAAATTGTAAATATTTTCCGCCTCAAGGGCATCTTGGTAACTACTATTACCATAGTTTTCACGGCCGCCAATAGCCCAACCCGTTTCCGGGATCCAGGCCTCATCCCACCAACCATCTAAAGTACTAATATTCAGGATTCCATTTAAAACTGTTTTCATTCCACTAGTACTGCTGGCTTCTAAAGGCCGACGGGGATTACCCAGCCAAACATCAACTCCACTAACCAAATAACGGGCTATATTTATATCATAATCATCTAAAAAAGCAATCCGAAATTGGAGATTGGCTTCTTTGGAAAAACCAATAATTTTTTGGATCAATCGTTTCCCTTCTTCGTCTTTGGGATGGGCTTTCCCGGCAAAGACAATCTGCAAGGGGCGATCTTGACTTT
>JANQHU010000010.1 GCA_028282485.1 Bacillota bacterium | reverse complement strand
TTACTTAAAAAAACAAAATAAAAAATGAAACTTACTTTATCTTTATGGATATTTTAGCTCCATTTTTTACAAATTTTTACTTCGTGCGATTACCGTGTGAATTTTTATAATAATATATCCATTTTTAAAAGCAATTTTAAAATTCATTTCAACACAAGACAAGTTTTTCCTTTAATTAAAACCACAAAAAATTTTTAATTTATTAAAAGTTGAAAAAATTTTACTTTTTGATATAATTGAGAAAGCTGCTATAGGTATAAACATCTCCTTGCAAGCAAGAAGGGAGGTGAGCTTGCATTGGTTCGAAGACGGAATCCCAAAAAAATATCAAAAGCAGCATTAGACTGGACAGGCTTTTTTGGATTATTAACGGCGGTCATTTATTTAATCATCGAAATTCTAAAAAAGTTCTGAAGAAAGTCAGAAAGAACCCGGAGACTAGCCTCTCCGGGTTCTTTGCTTGCATTGGTTCGAATTACTTAACTTTATTATATCCTATAATCTAAAATTTAACAAGATATTTCTTTGCTCTTTAACCCTCCGCTTTTTCTCTCTGCCGCAACTCTCCTGCTAAAGCCACAAATTGAGCCACCGTCAAATTTTCTCCACGCCATCTAGGATCGATCTTTAGTTTAACCAGAAGCCTTTCCAAATTCACTTTATCACCGAAAAAAGGACTCGCTGTGGCTAGCGAGTTGAGCAGGGTCTTGCGGCGCTGATTAAAAGCCGCCTGGACCACCCGATACAAATAGGGATAAATCTGATAGGTCTCTTCGTTAATTTCCGGAATGATTCGGACAATAGCCGAATCCACATTGGGGGCCGGATAAAAAACCTTTCGCGAAACTGTTCCGATCAAATCCGTCCGACCCAAAAATTGTAACATTATCGTCAAAGCCCCGTAATCCTTACCTCCGGAAGTAGCACAGATTCGCTGCGCTACTTCTTTTTGCACTAAAAAAACCAGGCACTGCCAGGGTAATTTCGTTTCTAATATCTTAAAAATAATCGGAGTGGTGATATAGTAAGGTAAATTAGCAACTACTTTTAAACCATAGCTTAGCTTGTCCTCTTTGTGGAATAAGGCGGGCAAGTCGGTTTTCAAAATATCCTGATTAAGGAGCTGCAGATTTTCTCTTTTCAAAAACTCTTTTTGTAAAATCCCAAATAAATTGCGGTCATACTCCACAGCAATTACCCGGCCCGCTTCTTGCATCAAAATTTCGGTTAAGGCCCCCAGGCCAGGCCCGATTTCTAACACCAAATCTTGTTTACTTAAATCTGCCGCTGCGGCAATCTTTTTTAAAGTATTTTCATCCGTTAAAAAATTTTGCCCAAGACTCTTTCGAGGTAGGCAATTGTTTTGCTGCAAAAGATTTTTAATTACTTTTATGGAAAATTTCTTTGCTGTCATCTAGTTTCTTTCATCTCCATTAATTCTTTGTAGATATATCTTCAGCCTTCTTTTAAGACCGTCGCCGATCCCGAACAAACCGACTACCTGCCATTGATTTTGAGTATTTAAGAAGTTCATCTCCCACAGACTCAACCTCTAACCAATTATTCAAGTTTCGATTTTCATTACTAACAATACCAATATTCATAGTCATGATCGGCCATTTTTTAGCATGTCCCTGACGATTGGTGATCACGAAACCTTCATAGGCAAGTTCGTATTCATCATAATAATTTAAAATCTCTTCATCAAAACGTTTAATGATATTTTGGGCTAAATCTTCCGAATACCCAAGATCCATCAAAATGGCGAATCGATCCCCCCCCAAATGAAAAATCTCGGCAAAATCAATCGGCCATAGGGCTAACTCCTCCCGGATAATTCGAAAGACCATTTTAATTACTTGATTGCCTCGCTCAAAACCATAATATTTATTAAAAATCCGAAAAGCTTTCAGATCAAAAAAAATTGTATCAAACTTTTGACTATCAGCGGTTTTATACTCTAAATCCTCTTTTAAATAAACCTTTCCTGGTAAATTAGTCAGCGCTTCTAAATCCTGAATGCGTTTAGTTTTAATTAGATTAAAAGTAATGCGCCCGAGAAATGTTTTAGGATTAAAAGGTTTGCAAACAACATCCGCCACTTTAAGGTTTACATTTTGAAGCAAATCTTTTTGAAACTTTTCATCAAGGACTAAAACTAGCGGAATCTCCTTTAAAACTTCATCATTTAAAATATCAGCACAAATTTGATAACCAGTTTCATTCAATATCCGGGGGTTTAGAATAATCATGTCCGGCTTATTTCCGGTGAGCCAAGTAATGATTTCCGGAGTCTCAATACTGCTAGTAATGGAAAAATCAACTGTAGTGAGCACATCAGTCACTTGCGCTACTAAATTTGGATCTGTGTCTAAAAATAATATATGCCCATCATACAAAACCATATCCCTCCCATATATTCTTTAGTTATTCGACACGGGAGCGATCTTTCCTGCATTTTCTAGTAGGAGGGCTATTATGTAACTTTCACCTTATTGAATGTTTACTTATTAATTAAGCTCTTCTAGAAAGAGCGCTTCACTTACTTTCTCTAAACTGGTCTTTTCTTCTAAATAATCAATCAGCATCGGACAGGCAAACTCTTGAAATTCCGCTAAATTAGCGGCCGTTTCAATTGACTTATTTTCCAACCATTTACTAAAAATAGTTCCATTTAAACCTTTAGCATTAACTTCTCTAACCCATTTTTCGGCTAAAGAATAATGCCAAGGAATCGCCATCATTTCCACCCAAGGCCGAATGTCCGGATAGCGACTAAGAAATCTCCCTAATCTTACCGCGGCGAAAACCTCATCTTCCTCAAAATTTTGGGGATCGCGATAAACGCAGATTACCGAATTTTCGGTAAGCAACTCTTCTTCCGGATTTGCGCTTACCGGAGTTGGCAATATTACGGGAGACCAGCTTTCATTTTTTTCTGTCAGCATTCGGTTTACATAAGCATAAAAAATTGGTTTAACGCCCCCTAAAAAAACGGCTTGATTGTTCATAAAATAAGATACCATTTTTTCATTAAAATCTTTGGGTAGCTTTTTATTTTCTTTCAGGTTTTTTAATAAATTAACTAATCCTCTTAACTCCTCCAGGCTTTTTAGAGCATTTCCCTTTAATTGTAAATTATTTTTAAGAGGTTTACTATTTAAATAAAGTTGCTCTAGAAAGCCCAATTTTGCCGCCACCCCTACTAGTAAATAGGGTTTTTCCTCCCAAGATTGACCGAGCCCCTCTAAATCACGCCACCGCCAGCCTTTTTCTTGGATAGCCATGGGGTCGATGTTTAAACTCTGGCATAATAAAGGATTAGCCAGCCAAATGCGTGGCATGGTAAAGCGCGGAAAAGCAGTTAAAAAACCTTCTTTGAGCAGATTTCTACGAATATTGGGATAATAATCGGCTTCAATAGTTTTCGGCAAATAACAGCCCACCGGAACCTGGTACTGAAAATTAAACCGTGGTACTGAAAAAGCCGAGCAATAAACATCCGGCCCCTGACCCTTTTTCAAAGCATTATAGAGCAGTTCTGGTCCTTCTAATAAATCTAACCATTTAACTTCGACTTTTATATTAGGATGCTTCTTTTGAAATTCAACTAATGCTTTCGCAAAATAAGCGCGGTAGTCCTGCTTCCCTACTTTAATAGGCCAGTCATACTCCCATAAGGATAAATGGTACTCTTTTTTGGGATTAAGGCTAACATTGGTTTTACTTTGAAATATTTCCGGAGCTAGCCGGACTGGTTTCTTTTTAACCACCAACTTGGTTATCAGAAAACTGATTAAAAAGCAAAAAATAATTCCTAAAATCATCATATTTCTTTGTTTACAATTGATCATTAGCAGACTAACCTCCATGAGCTTGGCTTAAAAATTCACTTCTAACCCTTTTCAACTACTACTTTAGTTTATAATAAACCTAAAAACTGTTGTTCAGCAAACCCAACGCTTCCGTCAACTGAGAAACCATAAAAAAGCTGCATTTTGCGTACCGCCGCTTCCATAGTCGGTCCAAATCTCCCATCAGCCGGACCAGAGTCAAAACCAGCTTTGCGCAATGCTAATTGCAAGGCCACTACATCCTGGCCACTCTGTTTATTAAAGTATTCTGAGCGAAATTTGATCCCTCTTAAATCCCCGGTAATATGTACCGGAGTACCTAATTTAGCTAAATCATAAAGTTTTAAAACATCATGATTAAACATGCGGATACAACCATGACTAGCCGGATTGCCAATGGATCCCGGTTTATTGGTTCCATGAATTCCATAAATACCCCAGGGAACATTTAAGCCCATCCACCGGGCTCCAAATCCACCGCCCCAACTTAAACCTTTATTCATAAGCCGCCATTCTCCAATCGGGCTCGGAGTTTTTGGCGTCCCAATAGCTACCGGAAAACTCTTAAGCGGTTTTCCTTCCCGGTATAAAGTCAGGCGAAACCGACTGGTATCCACAATAATTAAATCTTTTCCCGCCAGATTGGTGACCACCAACGTTTTTAAAGATTCTCGAATAAAATGCTTTTCGTGATCCGGACAAATAATTTGTTTCATTTGTTGTGACGGCTGACTCGCCCTAGTTTGAAAATCAGCTCCTGAGCCACATAAAAAAAGCAATAAAATTAAGCTCACATATTTTAAAGATCTCATTAAAAAATAATCCCTCCTTGCCGCTTTTTACTATAAGCATCCACTAATTTTTATGCTTTGAAAATATTGTTATGAGTAATCTTTTTTAATTATTTAACTAAATCCAATGGAATATTTTTAAGAAGCTGGTTTGTTGCGGAAAATTACGGTTTTTTAAAATAGATTGTTACTATTCAAAAAATTAGATATAATTAAGATTAACAATTAAACAGAATGATAAAATATAATCTCATCTTTGACAGTTGCAGAAAAGAAAAAGCTTGTAAACCCTTGACATAAAAGGGATACAAGCTTTTAACATGTTATAAAAAAGTGCGTAATTTTTTTTACTTTAGTAAGCGTTAAAAAACGCGTCACCCTGACAAAGTTTTTACCCGTTTTTCTTTACACCATTCTGTTATATTAAGGCCACTTGCTTTAAAATTTTTTACTAACTGGCATTTATTTTCTTTTGTTTTTTTGGCTCAACACCAAAATGTGTGCTTGACAAAAAAATTTATTAAAAAAGTAGGAAATGCATCTGAAATCCCCGTATTCTGTTAATTGCACAAAAAAC
>JANQHU010000007.1 GCA_028282485.1 Bacillota bacterium | reverse complement strand
AAATGACTATTTTAGTTTCTCCCTCAACTTTAGCAGTAGCGGTTAGCTCTAACTTACCGCGCGCTTCTAGTGTTCCTTTAACATCCCCGGCTACGGTAATATTTTTAGCTACCATAGTTCCGGCTACCACCCCAGTCTCTCCAATGTAAAGATCGCCACCAATATGTAACTCCCCTTCATAATTACCATCAATTCGGACTGCTCCTCCAGGGGACTCTAGGGAACCTTTAAAAGTTGCTTCCTTACCGATAATAGTATCTACTCTAGTTAAATTACCAGTATTATCTTTTCCTTTAACTTGCATTTTTCCTCCCTGCCTTTTTATTATTTTAGAATTTTCATTGGATTAACCGGGCGATTATTTCGACGTATTTCAAAATGCAAATGAGGACCAGTACTAGTACCACTATTTCCAGAAAGGCAAATTGCCTGTCCTTTTCTAACTACTTGCCCTTTGCGAACCAAATATCGGGAGAGATGAGCATAATAGCTTTTATAGTTATTTCCATGATCAATAATTACTACTCTTCCGTAACCACCTTTTCTGCCGGCATAGATTACTACTCCATAACCCGCTGCAAAGACTTTCGTGCCAATTGACGCCCGTAAATCGATTCCGGGATGTTTACGATAATACCCTAGGATTGGATGCCTTCTGATCCCGAATATTGAAGTAATAAACGAAGATTTAAGAGGCCAATGATTCGGCCTTCTATTTAAAGAATCTTCAAACTTAGCTAACTCCTTAATTAACAAGCCTTGAGAATTATTTTCTTCCTTCAAAAAAGCCGCTAATTGGTCAATATTACTATTCAAAATTGAAAGGTCAGTAGCCTCATCATCTTCAATAAATACTTCAAACTCATCTAATCTATAAGGTTTTGAACTAACATTAGTTACTCGATTTATTTTTAAAAAAGCTTTACCGTCTTTTTTTTTTACTGAACGCCATATTTGCCACAATCGATCTCGTTCTTCTTTTAATTTGTTCAATTCAGTAATAATCTGTTTACTACGTTCTAAAGTGGGTTTTACTTCTCTTTGTTCCGAAAGCAGTTTGGTGATCTGACGATTTTTTTCCCCAATATCATTCTGAATTCTTTTTATCTGCCATACTTGGGCTGTATAACCAACAAAAACATAAATATTAAAAAAGATAATTGCTAAAACCACTACTACCACAGAAAAGGGAATAGCACAACTTCTTACCGCACCAGAAGAATTAGGAACAATCATAAAGGTAAAACCCTTCCCAAACTCCCTTTTTAGGTCCTTAAACAATGAAAATAACTTCATTTTGAATCTAAACCTCCGGCATAATATGAGCTGATTTGATTCCAATATGATACTATTAGTTTGATAAAATCATTCACAAAAATATTAAGTTTCATTTCTGTTTTTTTCCTTTTTCAAACTACTCTTTTTTCTTGTTTTTCGCTGCTAAAACCGCCGCAATAGCTTCTTTCTCTTCATCTGATAATTGATAGATTGATTCGCCCTTTTGCAGTGGTTTACAATAGATTCTTGACTCATCTCTGCCGTAGATACTGGTAAGGACTACTCCATCCCCTTGCTCATTTAATAAAGCAAATGCAAAGCTCTGGTCGCCACCCGTAACTTCAAAAGCTTTAAACCGAATTAAATTCCATTGACCTAAGTTTTTTTCCAGCTGTAGCTTATTTTCCTGTTGCCTTTGGGCTATTGCTTCTACCTTATCTTGTAACTTTTTCAGATCTTCAGTAATTTCTAAAACTATAGTATCAATATTTTTTTCACTTTTAAAAAACGAACGATACTTTCTTAATAAAATATTATTCAATATGTATAAAAATAATAATACTAAAGTTATTATAAAATTAATACTAATGACCATTAATAAATTATTTTGCAGCCACTCTTGCATCTTCTTAGAAAACTACGCTCCTCTCAAAAAAAAATTAATTAAACAATATTACTGCTATTTAAATTAAAATTTGGATCCATCCCATTATATATTATCATCGACACAATTTCTAAATTTAAATAGAATAATCCAAAACTTTTTTAATATAAATTTTGGCTCAACACCAAAATGTGTGCTTGACAAAAAAATTTATTAAAAAAGTAGGAAATGCATCTGAAATCCCCGTATTCTGTTAATTGCACAAAAAAC
>JANQHU010000461.1 GCA_028282485.1 Bacillota bacterium | reverse complement strand
GGATTTCATCTCCGCACTAAAACTTCTCGAGAGATAAAAGGGAAAGAGACCCCCGGTGGGAATAATTTTTACCGGAGCCATTTTGAAGGGATTTTTGGCAGTTAACTCTCCTTGTGGCCATATATTTAATAAACCCGTAAGAAAGCCATTGGGCAACGCAAAGTCTTTGGCTGAGGAAGTCTTCCAAAATTGGCGAGCCTCACTCCGGGAAAGTCGGGCCACTTCTTTGTCCGATAGGCTGAGGGAGAATCCCATAGGCTTCGTTTTTTTGGACATAGAGACGTTTTGTGGTAAAATGTTTTTCCAAATATAGAAAGCGCTAGCAAGCATTAATAAACCAATTAGAAGGAATATTAGAGGCATGATGCTAAAATTTCTTTTTGAATGGCTCATTTTTGCGCCTCCTTTGTTGGTTCGTTTTGGATAGTTACTAATTTAGAAAGGTTTATAGTTTTTTCAGAACTATAAATGTTAAAATCATAATAACTCAAAGCCGGAGTTTTTTCATTAATCATAATCCGGATGGGCAGTTGACGGTATTCTGAGGGGCTTAAATTAATATCCAGGGATTTATCCGGCCCTTGATAGCCCAGAGTTATGGGAGTAGAGCGATAATTCCATAAATGGAGCTTGAAAGTTAGATAGCGTTTTTTGCTGGAAATAACTTCGTCGGTAGTGGTAACCGCTGCTCCAAAGCCAGGAGAAGAATCGGTTAGAGTTGCTTCTTTGGCAGAAATAACATATTTTGCTTTCTCCCAGTATTTTAGAAAGCTACCGTCCTTGCGTAATAGAGCATAGGCTACCGGATAAATACCCGGTACTTTAGGAGCCCGCAGGGTAATGTTTTTGATAATGTTTTCCTCGGGCAATACTTTAGTCTTTAAATAAATAGGATATAGTGGTTTATTAGTTTTCGTCGATAAATAAGAAACCATCACCTTTTGGGCCATTTCAGTAGATTGATTCGAAAATTGCAAAGAAACTTTTATTTTGGTACCCGGCTCATAGGCCTTAGCATCAAGTAAACCTTCATTACTGGAAGTAAGCCAGGCAAAAAGATTACGCCAAAAACTGGCTTCTTCTCTGGCGAGACTATTACTAGTAGCCTTCCAGTCCGTATAGAGGGTAGTCGCTACGATGTGCCCTTTGCCAAAGGGATAGCTAATGGCTACCGGGCAACCGTTTTTAGTGTCTTTGAGAATTATTTCCGTATCCGCAGGTAGTTTTTCCGGAAGAAAAAAGCCATCTACTGCTGCGGAAAATTGATATTTTTTTAAAGAAGCCACTGTCGGATGAAATTTGAGAGCAGTAACTGCCTTAGAGTAAGCGCTATCGGTTTCTAACCAGCCATACCCGCTAGGATTTCCCGGTAGTAAACTAAGCTCCCGGCCCCGCGGTTGGGTGAAACAGACTAGTTTGCCACCACTTTCAACAAACTTTTCCAGCCAAGGAGCAAGATTGCGCTCAATGGATCCTGATGGTAGAACTAATAATAAATTTTTATTATTCAGTTGATTTATATCTGCTAAAGAAATAGTACGAAAGGGTTGGCCAAACTCAGTCAGTAGGGACTCGATGCCCCGAGAAGCGCCGCTGCGGAGTACGACAATTTTTGCCAACAGACTTTTTTCTGACTCATAAAATTTTTCATTAAGTTTAGCTAGAGTTTCTTGGTACTCTTTTTTTAGTTTTGCTAAGGCTTCTTGCGCCGCCAGCTCTTCCGGACTAGTTTCAGGAAGCGGCTCGGCTGACGGAGGTGCTTCCGAAGGAGTAGCAGCCGGAGATGCAGTATGACTAGCGTCGGCTATTTCCGCCTTGTCCGGAGGAGAATTCGCTACAGATGGGGTCGGTGATTCAGTATCAGTCGTTGGCTCGGTGGTATCGGAAACGGCAGTTGGCTCTAGTGCAGGAGTCGCTAAACCATCCTCGGGTAACTGGCTAGTAGTGTCTGATTGCTGATCTTTATTAGAAGGAGTATCAGGTTCAGCTTCATTTTTATTATTTTGTTGTTCTTGTTGCTTCAGAATTTCTGCCTGTTCCTTAGCAGCAGCAGCTTGTTTGGCAGCTTCAATTTTTTGGCGATGCTCCAGTTGAATTTTTTTTAGTTTATTTTGAGCAAGAGCAATTTTTTTCTCTAAAAAACGGCGTTTTAAATCCCAAGTAGCTAACTTACTACCAGTGGCAGAACTTAATTGAAGTAGGGCTTCTTTTTGCGCAGCATTAAAAAGAGTCGAACCACTTAAAGCCCAAGAGTGAAAAATTTTAGTATAAATGCCGACGGATTGGGCTGCTTTACCTTCTCCGGGGGGCATCCCGATCTGCGAGGGAGTTGTTGTCAAAGCAGGCCATCTTAAAATTACCGCTCCGGCAAGAGCGAAGAGTCCAAGACAGAATACGATAATGGCACACTTCTTCATTCCCAAACCTCCTTAAACTGATTTAATATCCGTATATAATTATCTATTGAATATTTGATCTTTCAACATAATATTAATAGTTATATATAAATTAATTCTTTATTTGCCATAAAAATCCTCTAAAAAATAAGATAATCTATAACTTTTAATTACTGGAAGCTGAAAAAAATAAAGGAAAAAAAGTATTACTGACGAAAGAATATTAATCGTAGGTTTTTTGTTTTTATCTGCTAATTTGTTATTTATTCAAATATTTATATTTTAGTAAAAAATATAATTAAGAAATTTGCGGAGTGAAGGGAGCAGTGGTATGCAAGAGTGGTGGGGCAGTATCCCG
>JANQHU010000433.1 GCA_028282485.1 Bacillota bacterium | reverse complement strand
AATGTTGAAAGCGCGTAAATTGGGGTTAATCACTGGGCTACCCGATGCTTACGGCCGGGGACGCTTAATCGGGGATTACCGCCGGGTGGCCCTCTACGGAACCGCCTTTTTAATGGCTGAAAAAAAGAAAGATCTTTATAGCCTGGATAATATTGATGACGCCACCATTCATTTACGGGAAGATATAGCCGATCAAGTGCGGGCTTTAGAAAGAATGGCCCAGTTAGGCCTCAAATACGGCTGTGACATCTCCCGACCGGCCCAAAATGCCCGGGAAGCAGTCCAATGGCTTTACTTAGCTTATCTCTGTGCCATTAAAGAACAAAACGGTGCGGCCATGTCTTTTGGCCACAACAGCCCCTTTCTGGATATTTATATTGAACGGGATTTGCAGGACGGAAGCCTCAGTGAAGCCAAAGCTCAAGAACTGCTAGACCAACTAGTGATTAAACTCCGTTTGGTGCGCCACTTACGCACTCCCGAGTACGATGAACTCTTTGCTGGCGATCCCACCTGGGTTACCGAAGCCTTAGCCGGAATGGGGGAAGACGGGCGCCCCTTGGTCACCAAAACCGATTACCGTTGGTTACAAACCTTACGCAACTTAGGGCCGGCGCCGGAGCCAAACTTAACCGTCTTATGGAGCCCCCACTTACCCAAACCTTTTCAAAAATTTTGTAGCGAGTTAGCGATTGCGACCTCCTCTTTACAATTTGAAAATGATGAATTAATGCGCCCGATCTTTGGCGATGATTACGGAATTGCCTGCTGCGTTTCCGCCACCCGAATTGGGAAGGATATGCAATTCTTTGGGGCTCGGGTAAATCTGGCCAAAGCCTTACTCTTAGCTCTGAACGGGGGCAGAGATGAGGTAACCGGGGGGCCAGTCTTAGACATCCCTGGGATCACCGACCCCTATCTGGAGTGGAAAATAGTCTGGCAAAACTACGAAAAGGTTCTCACCTGGCTCTCGGTGCTTTATAGCCGGACCATGAACTGCATTCATTTCATGCATGATAAATACAACTACGAAAGAGTACAAATGGCCTTGATCAACTCCACTCCCAACCGTTATATGGCCTTTGGAGTTGCCGGGCTATCCGTAGTAGTCGATTCCTTAAGTGCGCTTCGTTATGCTCGGGTTAAAGTAGAGCGGGATGAACGGGGTCTGGTTCAAAAATACCAGATTGAAGGGGATTTTCCCTGCTACGGCAATGATGATGACCGAGCCGACGGCCTGGCAGTACGGGTAATTCGCTACTTTTATGACTCTTTGGCTAAACAACCCATTTACCGTAAGGCGAAGCCGACCCTCTCGGTACTGACTATTACTTCTAATGTAGTCTATGGCAAAAAAACCGGCGCTACTCCCGACGGCCGGGAAAGCGGACGCCCCTTTGCCCCCGGTGCTAACCCTATGCACGGTCGCGAAAAAAACGGGACCGTGGCGGCGATGCGTTCGGTAGCCAAACTCCCCTACGATGCCTGTCGCGACGGGATCTCCTATACCTTTTCGATTACACCGCGGGCCTTAGGAAATACCGCCGAGGATCGGATTAATAATCTGATTAATTTAATAGATGGCTATTTTGAATCCCACGGGCATCATATTAATGTTAATGTTTACAGCCGGGAAACCTTAATTGATGCCATGGAACATCCGGAAATGTACCCCAATCTCACTATTCGCGTTTCCGGTTATGCAGTTCATTTTATTCGGCTCAACCGGGAACAACAATTAGAAGTGATCGAACGGACCATTTACGAAAGGATGTAACCTACTCATGGCCAGCGGTAAAATCCACTCCATCCAAAGTTTTAGTACCTTTGATGGCCCGGGAGCCCGGGCAGTCGTTTTCTTACAAGGCTGCCCGGTGGGCTGTTTTTTCTGTCACAACCCCGAATCCTGGGACCCGAAAGAGGGCCAAGCAATGACCGTAACCCAGATCCTGCTAAAACTAAGCGGATTTAAAACTTTTCTAGAAAAGCCGGCCTTAACCATCAGCGGGGGTGAGCCTTTAGCCCAACCTGAATTTACCGCTGCCTTGATCGCAGCCGCTCGAGAAGAAGGTTGGCACGTCGCCCTAGATACTTCCGCTTGGGGCGCGGCCGAAACTTTTCGCCAGATTGCCGCCCAGGCCAATTTAGTAATGCTCTCCATCAAGCATCCCCAGAAACCGGAAAACCTCTCCCAACTAAAACTCCCTGATCTCCAGGCCAAACTAAAAATTCTCGCTGCCTTACCAGTTCCCGTCTGGCTGCGCTACGTCTTAATCCCCGGCTGGAGTGATAACCAAGAGGAGCTCTTGGCTTTAAAAAAACTGGCTACAGGGCTACCCAACCTGGAAAAGATTCAACTCTTACCCTTTAACAGCCTGGCCACCACTGCCTGGGAGAAACTGGGCCAAAAAAATTCCCTCCTGAACGAAGATCTCAAGGTCAGTGAAGCAGACTTACGCCACGCGGAAAAAATTTTGGCAGATTAAATATACGGCCACTTAGTCAACTAGTCCTCCCCAAGCATGATTCTTTGATCTTTTCATCCGAAAAAAATAACTAAATATTGTTAAAAATAGCAGGAATTTATACTTAATTAGGGAATTTATTATGGAATCTTATCTGAAAGGATGACTTGTGAAAATGGTTAATTTACTTAAAAAAGCGGTTTTACTGATTAGCTTTACGGGACTAATCATTCTAATTGGCTGTAGTTCAAATAAGAAGCCGAACATTATCCCCAGACCGGAACCCACTCCCCTCCCCAGTATAGCCCCGGGTGCAGAAACATTTCGGGATGATTTTAATGGTTCTAGTATTGATACGGAGACTTGGTTAGTTGCTGATTGGAAGGAGCACGGGGGCCAAACCGGGGAAGAGCGTTGTTATCAAAAAGATGGTTATCTGAATCTGGTATTTATTAATGATCCCCAAAAAGGATTTCTAAGTGCCGCGCTCCAGACAAAAGCCACTTTTGGCTACGGACGTTGGGAAGCAAGATTGAAACCATCCCAGGTTCCCGGAGTATTAAATTCCATGTACACCATTGATTGGGATAATTTTGAGACCCAGGCTCCTAGTGATGGCACTAAACAAGAAGTTGATCTTGAGTTTTTGACTAAAGATTTTGGGACTAATTACGGCAAAGTCCATTTTGCAGTCCATCAAGCTGGCCATCAGAGTTTCACTACCAACCCGGACATTGAACTGAATTTTAATCCTGCTGCTGATTTTCATATTTGGGGGTTTGAAATCACGCCGCAACAGATTCGGTGGTTTGTGGATAATCAAGTTCTCCAAACTTATACTTATAGCGATCCAGCGAGTGACATCACCATTAATTCTCCCTATCAATTAAAATTTAATGTCTGGTCCGCTAAAAAATGGATCGAAGGCCCTCCGGCCCCCGGAACCAAATGCGTTTACCAAATTGATTGGATTAGATTTATCCCATATGAAATATAAACGCTGTAATCCCCTTCTGTTCTAGTCTTTCCCTTCCTCGCATATCTTTTAGCGGGGAGGGGATTCTTATCGATGGCAAAAAGGCCGAACTTAATTAACTTTTTTTATCTCACTGCTTCCGGTTTGGTAATTCAGTTAGCAGGAACAATTTACCGTTTCTGGTTGGCCCGCGAAATTGGGGCGGTAGGCCTAGGGATCTTTCAAATGATCTATCCGGTGTACCGCCTGATTAGCGGTTTGGCCGCTTTAGGCTTACCCCTGGCCTTAACCAAATGGGTGGCTGAATATCTGGCCACCAAGCAGCACCAGCCGATTCTCACTCTCCAAAAAAAAGCCGTTCAACTAACGGCCCTAATCTCAATTTTAGCTAGCCTGGTCTTATATTTGACAGCTCCCTACCTCAGTCGGCAGCTTTTTTATGATATTCGGATTACTCTCTCGTTGCAAATCATTGCCCTCGCCATTCCCTTTTCCGCTTTATCAGCCATTTACCGGGGCTATTTTCAGGGTTTTTCGGCCATGGCGCCCACGGCTGTCTCGGAAATTACCGAACAGATTAGCGAGATTAGTTTTACCATAATCGGGGTCACCAGCCTCTTTTATTTTCTTCCTTTAGCCTTACATACCTATCCGATCATCGGGCTCACCCTGGGGGAAATCGTTTGTTTCTTGACCCTAATTGCTTTTTTACGCCATTTTCGGCGCAAACTAAAACCTTCCTTAACAGAAAACACCCCGTTACCTTATGCTAAAATCCGCCAGTACACCTGGCCGATTCTCCTAAACCAAGTCTTGGCTTCCCTCAGCCTAGCCAGTGAAGGGATTATTATTCCCCATTTTTTAATCAAAGCTGGTTGTTCCCCGGAGACTAGTACGGCTCTCTTTGGAAAATTAAGTGGCATGGCCAGCCCTATTGCCTATTTTCCCCTGATCTTTCTAGTTCCTTTGGGCGCTGTTCTCTCCCCTCAAGTCAGCGCCGCTTACGAGACCAAGACTATGTCCCAGTTAAAACCGAAGATCTCCCTCTATTATTTAGCGGCCACCGTCTTTTGTTTCCTCTCTTTTCTCGGGATTCTGGCTTTTGCCCGGCCTTTAGCGGAGTTGCTTTACCAAGATACTTCTCCCGCTTTATTAATTCGCCTCTTAACTATTGGTTTACCCTTTACGGGAATCACCTTATTAAATATTAATATTTTAATCGCAGTAGGAGCTACTAATAAAATACTCTTTATTAACTGTGGGGCCATTATATTAAAGACGATTACGCTGATGATCTTCATTCCCTTACTAGGGATTATCGGCGCCGCCTGGGCCTTTAATATTACCGGACTGTTTATCGCCTTTACTTCTTGGATGGAGACCAAACCATTTCTCCGTGAGACTCCTTAACAAAATTCCCCCAGAGTTCGGCGGCTTTACCACTACCTAGGGGCCTCCCTTCCACTATTAAAGGCTGATTTACTTGGTCATTTCCCAGCCAGATACCCACCAGCAGATCCCTAGTATAACCGATAAACCAACCATTAGTATTCTGATTAGTAGTCCCGGTCTTGCCGGCGGCCGGAATACCGATATTGGCTCTAATCCCCGTCCCCTTAGTAATTACGCCCGTCATCATCCGGGTCATTAACCGAGCCGTCTGTGGTTCAATCACTTGCTTCCGCCGACTCCGGGCCCGGCGATACAAGACCCGGCCTTGGCTATCCAAAACTCTGGTAACCCCAAAGGGCTGGCTATAGAGACCCCGATTGGCAAAAGGCGTATAGGCTCCGGTCAATTCCAGGAGCGTTACCCCTTTGGTTAAGCCCCCCAAGGCTAAAGGGGCCGGTCCTAGATCATTGAGAAAGCCTTTTTCCACCAGACTGGTCAAACCCATTTTCCGCGTTAAATCAAAGACCCGCCTCACCCCTACCTCTTGGACTAACTGAACGGCTATCGTATTGACAGATTCTTCGAGAGCTTGTTGTAAAGTAATGACGCCTCGGTATTGATTATCATAATTTTGGGGTTGCCAGGGCAGCCCGTTAACGGAAATAGTCAAGGGCTGATCCACAAACTCCGTTTCCGGCTCAAAGCCAGCTTCTAAAGCCGCGGTGTATAAAAAAGGCTTAATCGCCGAACCCGGTTGCCGGTGGATTGCCGTGGCCCGGTTTACCTGGGCCGATGAATAACTCCGCCCCCCGACTAAGGCTAAAATCTGGCCGTTTTGGGGATTTAAGGCTACCAAAGCCCCCTGGGGTTGCTCTACCCCCCAACGATCCGGGCCACCACTGGGTAATTGCCGGAGAATTGCTTCTGCTTCATTTTGCCGCTGACGATCTAAGGTGGTATGGATTTGTAAACCGCCGCTTTTGAGATAAGCCTCACTCCACCCGGTCTCTGCGGCCAAATACTTAATAACCCAAGCGTTAAAATAAGCTCCGGGGTAAGGATTAGTCGGTTTAGCTAAAGTTGTTATTGTTTCCGCCTGGAGGCGCTGCATTGCTTCGCGAGTCAAATAATTATATTTGTGCAATAAACTGAGCACCAAATTGCGCCGCCGCCGGGCTGCTTCCGGATTACGAAAGGGGGAATAATACTCGGGGCTTTTGGCCAGGCTGGCCAATAAGGCACTCTCCCCTTGGTCCAAATCAGTCACATGCTTGCCAAAATAGGTCAAAGCCGCCGCTTCAATGCCCCAGGCACCATGACCGAGATAGATATTATTTAAATACATTTCCAAAATATCAGCTTTACTATACTGGGCTTCGATTCGCAAGGCATAGGCCATTTCTAAAATCTTGCGGATGGCACTCTTTTGCTGGGAAAAAAAGAGGTTTTTCACTAACTGCTGGGTAATAGTGCTGCCTCCCTGAACTTTTCGCCAAGCCTTCAAATCCTCGTACAAAGCCCGCAGAATCCCCCGGGGATCAATCCCTTTATGTTGATAAAAACGAGCATCTTCCGTAACAATAAAGGCCTGTTGGAGGCCGACCGGGATCTGGCTAAGGGGTACATAAAGTCGTTTGGGTAAGTGCAGATTCGCTAAGGGCAGGCCCTCCCGGTCGTAAATAATCGAAGACTGCCGGTTATTCACCAACTCCTGGCGTAAATCCAGACTCATTACTAAGGGATTAATGAAAATAACTACCACTAACAAAAAACCCGCCAACAAAAAGAGCCCGAGCAAAAAACGCCCGAGCCAACCCCTTTTTTGCTGGGGTGGCAGTGCCGACTGATACCGCCCTTTTTTTCTAACCAACCGCCGCGAATCTTGGTAATCTCTTTTTTTACTTCGTCTCATCTCTTCACCCTAAACTTAGGGTGGCAAAGGATAAGGAAAAAAACACCTGGAAAAATATGTACTTATATTTGAAAGCATGATTTTAGTTATGATACCAATTATATTAAGTTATATTAAGCATAAATATAGTAAAGATAACTTAAAATAAACAAAAACAGGTAAAAATATTGAAATTATGGTTTGGAGGCGATATAATTATATTAAATAGAAGATATTTTAAAGAAGGTGGTAGAATGTCAACTCTAAAGAAAAAAAACGATTTACAAGTATCTTATGTTTCAGCTAATAACGATGAAGTATTGAAAGCTATTAATGAATCTTTAAAACAGCATAAAGAAATGATGAAAGCACTTGCAAAATGATGAAAAAAATATAATTAAATTTT
>JANQHU010000411.1 GCA_028282485.1 Bacillota bacterium | reverse complement strand
CGTTAAAGACGTAGTAGTCAAGACTGCTAACGCAGTTATAGAAAAAACGGGGGCAAAATTAGAGTATAAAGTGGGAACCATGATCGAAATTCCTCGGGCCGCTTTAACAGCCGATGAAATTGCTAAAGAAGCTGAATTCTTCTCCTTCGGAACCAATGACTTAACTCAAATGACCTTCGGCTTTAGCCGGGATGATGCGGGACGCTTCTTAGAAGAATACTACAGCAAAAAGATTTACGAATCTGATCCCTTTGCCCGCCTCGACCAAATTGGGGTTGGAAAATTAGTGGAAATGTCTGTGAAACTAGGCAAACAAACCCGCCCGGATATTAAATTAGGAATCTGTGGTGAGCATGGCGGTGATCCTTCTTCCGTAGAATTCTGCCATCAAGTAGGATTAGAGTACGTCTCTTGCTCGCCATTTAGAGTACCCATCGCTCGTCTGGCTGCCGCCCAAGCTGCCATTAAGAAAGAAGGCGATATAGGTCAGAAGTAAGCTAAATAAGTACTGAACAAGTTAATATTCAAATCAAAAAACTACCCTAGCATGAATTTGCCGGGGTGGTTTTTTATCGTTACAATATTTTAATATTTTACATTTCATTTAAAATTTTTTTGATTTTTTCAAAAATAAACTTTTGACATAAACCAACAGGAGTGCTGAAAGAGGTACCTGTTAAAAATTTTTCGATTGCCAGCCGACTAGAATCACTACTTGTTATTCTGCTGACATTTTTAGTATCCGGATGTTGGTAACCGATTAAATCAGCTAAATATTTGGACCAACTGCTAGTTTCTTTAATCTGAGGTTTTCCGGTACCTAAAAAATCCCATCCTTTCGAATTCCCAGCTTCATTTACTTCATCTAGATATCTTATATCAAAACGGCCTTGAGCTTTTTCCAGTTGATTTTCTCCCGGAGGAAGGGTTGAAAAGTTAGGGTTGATTTCTTCGGTGGATCCACAACCAGTAAAAACATCGACTCCTTTAGCCAAAGCAAAGACATTAAAAGAACTCTGCTCATTACCAATACTGACCCCAACATAGACGTTGGGAATTTGCGCAATTTCTTCTAATGCTTCAATGATAGCATTAAAATATTTATATTTTTGTACCTTAAGGGAATTTTTAGAGAAGATCTTTTCTATAATTTTTTTCCGATAAACGGTTTGCATTTCATCTGACTCTTTTTTAGGTAAACTAAGTCCAAAGGAAAAATTTAAAATAGTTGTTTTAGTAGGTTCATTTGGTTTTTTAGTAAGATTTTTTTCAATTAGTTGTGTTTTTAATTTGGTTAATTCTTCAAGTGTCTTTTCTTTATCAAAATTTTTGTGTTTTGTAAAAACATCCGTGACTTGAGGTTCAATATTAGGAAATAGTTCTTGGTATATTTTACTAATTATTTCCGAATGGGAAAAATTTTTTTCAAAACCTAATTGAAGTAATTTTGCTTTGGGATCGTCATAAATAATTATTTCTAAGTTTTGAGGATTGATGTTCCACAAACCATTTTTTTCCAGTTGTTGTTTGATAGCTACTAAATTGTTTAAGTTTATATTATCTTCTTTTTTGAGACTTGTTAGGTACTTTTTGATAGCAGTACTTTTTTGGAGAGAAGTGGGTGGCTTTTTTGGGGAGGAAGTTGTTAGAGTCAAAGTGTCTCCTGTTAGTTCTGCTGGTAGTTTTAGTTTTTGGGAGGGTTCTCCTCTGAAAGAAGTCTGAGATATTTTTTTAGGGTTGCTGTTGCTTGTTTTTGTAATACCGTTCATTATTTCAACATACCACCTTAATGTAATTTTTTAATATTATAATTGATTAGGGTCATTTTTTCAATAGCGGACAGCATATATTTCTCTATTTAAAAAGTGTAAAAAAAAACATTAATTATGGGATAATACATTAAATTTCATCTAGAATTTTTTTGATTTTTTTAAAAATAAACTTTTGGCATAAACCAACGGGATTGCTGTAAGAGGTACCTGTTAAAAATTTTTCAATTGCCAACCGACTGGAATCACTACTTGTTATTTTGCTAACATTTTGCGTATCCGGATGTTTGAAACCGAATAAATCGGAGAAATATTTGGGCCAGCTACTAGTCTCTTCCACCTGGGGTTTTCCGGTACCAAAAAAATCCCATCCTTTTGAAGTCCCTGCTTCAGTGAGATAACTGATATGAAAATGGCCTTGCACCTTACCCGGTTGCTTTTCTCCAGGGGGAAGGGTTGAGAAGGTAGGGTCGACTTTTCCGCCAGGATCACAACCAGTAAAAACGTCAACTCCTTTAGCTAAAGCAAAAGCATTGAAAAAACTCTGATCATTACCAATACTGACTCCTACAAAGACGTTGGGAATCTGGGCGATTTCTTCTAAAACTTCAATAATGGCATTATAATACTTAAATTTTTGTACCGTAGCCGGATCTTGTGAAAAGATATTTTCTGTGATGAATTTTCGATAAGCGGCTTGCGTTTTCTCCGTTCCTTTTTTAGGGGCACTGGGTCCGAGAGAAAGATTTAGAATGGTTGTTTTAGTTGGGTCTGTTGGTTTTTTGGGCGAAATTTCTTTATGCAATCGTTCTTTCAGCTTAGTTAATTCTTCGAGGGTTTTTTCTTTATCAAATTTTCCGTCTTCTGTAAAAATATTTATAATTTGGGGTTGAATGTTGGGAAATAATTCTTGATATATTTTGCCAATAAACTCCGAATGGGAGATTTTTTTTTCAAAACCTAATTGAACCACGTTTGCTTTGGGATTGTTATAAATAATTACTTCCAGATTTTGAGGATTGATGTTCCATAAATCGTTTTTTTCGAGTTGTTGTTTGATAGCTATTAGTTCTTTTAAGTTTTGATGGTGGTCTTTTTTGAGACTCGTTAGGTACTCTTTAATAGCGGTACTTTTGGTTGGAGAAGTGGTTGGTTTTTTTGTTGTGGAAGTTGTTAGACTGAAAGTGTCTTCTTTTAGTTTTGGTAGTTGTTGTTTTTCGGAAGGTTCTCCTTTGAAAGAGATTGGGGGCAATTTTTTTTGAATACAGTTTTTTATGGTTCTTATAGGTTCAATTATCATTTTAACATACCACCTTAATATATTCTTGATAATATTATAATTTATTAACATGAGTTTTACAATAGCTGACAGCAATTATTCAATTTAAAAGGTGAAGGGTGTAAGAAAAACTATTTATTAGGGAATAAAAAATTACATTTTTTCTAGAATTTTTTTAATTTCCTCAAAAACAAACTTTTGGCATAAACCAACAGGAGTGCTATAAGAGGTCCCTATTAAAAATTTTTTAATTACCTGCCGACTGGAATTATTACTTGTAATTCTTCTGACATTTTTAGTATCTGGATGTTGGTAACCGACTAAATTAGTGAAAAATTTGGACCAACTACGAGTTTCTTTAACCTGAGATTTTCCTGTGCCAAAAAGATCCCATCCATTTGAAGTCCCAGCTTCATTGAGATAACTTATATGAAAACGGCCTTGGACTTTTTCCGTTTGTTTTTCTCCGGGGGGGAGGGTTGAGAAGATGGGGTCAACTTTTCCGGTGGAATCACAACCAGTAAAAACGTCGATTCCTTTAGCTAAAGCGAAAGCATTAAAATAACTTTGATCATTACCGACACTGACACCCACAAAGACATTCGGGATTTGGGCAATTTCCTCTAGAACTTCAATGATGGCATTATAATACTTAAATTTTTCTAATGTCGAGGAATTTTGAGAAAAGATATTTTCTGTGATGAATTCCCGGTATGCAGCTTGGGTTTTTTCCGCCCCTTTTTTATGGAAACTGGGTCCGAGAGAAAGATTTAGAATGGTTATTTTAGTTGGGTTCGTTGGTTTTTTAGCAAAATTTTCTTTAAGCAGTCGTTCCTTTGTATTGGTTAATTCTTTGAGGATTTTTGCATTATCACACTTTCCGTCGTCTGTAAAAACATTTGTTACCTGAGGTTGAATGTTGGGAAATAATTCCCCGTATATCTTGCTAATCATCTCCGCATGGGAAATTTTTTCTTCAAACCCTAACTGAAGCACTTTTTTTTGGGGTTTGTCATAAATAATTATTTCTAAATTTTGAGGATTGATGTTCCATAAACCATTTTTTTCAAGTTGTTGTTTGATATTTACCAGGTCTTTTAAGTTTAGATGGTCTTTTTTTTTGAGACTTGTTAAATACTTTTTGATAGCGGCGGTACTAGTTGTTGGGGAAGTGGTGGGCTTTTTGGGGGTGCAAGTTGTTGAAGTAAAAGAATCTCCTTTTGGCTCTCGTAGTTGTTGTTTATGGGAAGGTTCTCCTTTGAAAGAGAATGGGATCATTTTTCTTTGGATACTGTTTTTTGTGGGTCCGATTAACATTTAAATATACCACCTTAATATATTATTAGTAATATTATAATTCAAATGGATTATTTTTACAATAGCTGACAGAATAAATTGCTTCTTTATTAATATTTAATTATGATTCCCAGATCAATGTTAATTTCTGCTTGATTAGCATTGATTAAATAATTTCGAGTAGCTGCATAGCTTAGTTGGGTGGTAAAGGAAATATTTTTATTCACTAAGCCATGCAACGCAGCTGAGAATTTGAAATTTTGATAATGCTCAAGATCTCTTGGATATGAGGGAAGGTTTAATGCTTCACTAGTTTTGGCGGTACCTGCGGTCACGGCTAACTTCAGGGAGGAAATTTCCAAAAAATTTTGGGCAACCATTCCCAGATAAAGATCCCAGATTTTTTTGCGGAACAACTGAGGTGAATTAAATGAAGATATTTGGAGCTGACCCGTTAAATGGACTTGGTCGGTTAGATTAATTTCTCCTTTGATACCATAATTTGTTAAAAAACCAGTTTTTAAACCTGGTTCTAAAGTACAGAGATCAGTAAATACCAAATCGGCGACTCTCCCGTAAGAGATTACCGGAACTAGAGCTAAGGAATGAATTCGTAGCTGGCCTAGAATCC
Source organism: Bacillota bacterium (assembly GCA_028282485.1). GTDB lineage: Bacteria > Bacillota > UBA4882 > UBA8346 > UBA8346 > JANQHU01. The sequence continues at coordinate 3,680 of JANQHU010000411.1, read as the reverse complement.
CGCCATTAAAGCCAAAGCGGGTATCCGCCCCGGGAAAGCTGCCGTGGAAATCGTTGTGGCTGGTGCGAGCCAGAGTAGTATAGCCATGGAAAAGGCTGCCTACCCAAGGCTTAAGATGAACACCTCTGAAATAATAATCGGGCCCCAAATAGCGGTAGTTGCCCCGGAGAAATACCGTTCCGATTTCTAGGTTTCTGGTTTTCAGAAAAATAGTTTCACTAGAAAGTTTGGTTTCATTGCAAATAAAACTAAAACGGAAATTATGTTGTTTCTGTTGGTAGTCTAGATCAAGCTTAAAAGCCCGATCAATACCTGCATCAGCTAAGAAAGTAGGGCCAGTTTCTCTGCGACCATGCTGAAAAGTGATTTTAGTAAATGATTGGTGGTGGGGATTGCCTCTTTCCTGGGTCACCTGGCTTAATTGTGATTCTTTTTTAAAACTATGACTCAAATTAATTTGGGAAGGTTGTTTTTGATAATGTTGATTTTCCGTAGTGGCCGAAGGATTAAGTTTTGAGTATTTGGCAAGATAACTCCAACTGGTAGAAAGGGGTTCTTCGAGATTGGTTTGTGAATTTTTTTCGATGACTTCGCCGAAAACGGTTTCGGGAAGGAGGCCGTATTTGATGAAGGTGCTTTTGGGAGTAATACCTTGAAAAGCAATAATCCCTAGGGTAGTAAAATTGTGGGAGCGGCCGGCCACAAAACGTAAAGCTTCGGTTAAATTGGGAGCAGTAAAAATGATGCTTTTACCATAGTTATTCCAAATAAAACTATCTTCTATTTGATAAAGAAGCCCCACGTGAAAACCGCCATTAGCATTAATTTGAGCCACTCGGTTTTCTAAAAGCCCAAAAGGAATGACTCCTTTGATACCGCTATCATTTAAAAGATGCAACAAAAAATCATTCATTTGCATGCAGAGTAAATTGGGAGTAGCTTCATTTGGAGGGGTTAATAAAATTTTTTCTAAGACGGCAGCATTATTTGCGGCAACGGGTTTGAAAGCAAAATTTTTTAAGGATTCCCAATCATATTGGCGATCTAAAGTGGCGAGAAGAGAGTTTACTAAATTGGTTATATCAGCAATGGCTATAGTTTCCTTTTGATAGTTTTGGAGACTCTTTACTAAGTGGTGGTAAATATCTTCTTTATTCTTGTTTGGAGATAATAGTTCTTCTAAAAGTAGATTTTTAATTGTTTTTCCTTGAGGGTGATGGATGATCATTTTTGGGGAGTCAAAAGACCAGGCACTTGGGTTTTCGTAATCGGATTTAAAAGTGGTCGCTACTTTTTCTAAATCAGGGAAAAGGGTATCGTAAAGGGGCTCCTGCTCCAATGGAGAGGAAGATACTAGGGAGATGCTGAGGTTTGGTTCGGCACCAACGGAGTTAGGAGCTACGGTGAAGAAGGCTAGCGCCATTAGTAAAAAATAAGCAATTTGGATTGATTTGGAAAATATATGAGGTGTCTTCATATTTTAGTTTCGGTAATTTGGAAATTTCCCTATAGTGTTTAGTGATTGGGATGAGGGTGGGGTAAAAAAGGGGAAGTTACTTTTGAACGAGCAAAAGTAACCAAAACTCGCCGGACACCCATGGTTTCCGGACCTTCCTTTCTATCCCACGGCACTCCTGCCGCGGGAACCCACGAAAAGCTTTGGGAGTCGGTCATCGTGACCTCCTCCTTCAGGGTAATGAAATTAGGGGCGATGGCTGTGGGGCCTCCTGCCTCGAAGCCACGTTCCCGGCCTCCCTGCCGGGTTTTTGCTTTAAATAGATGATTTTAAAATATAAATTTTCCAAGTGGTTTTGAGGCATTTTTTCTTCAAAACCTTGGTATTAGTGGATTTAAGGTAGTTTTTTATTTTTTTAATTTTTTTGCTCAAACGCCTGGAAAAATATCGCGGAAAGTGTTATAATGACTAAGAAAAAGGGGATTTGGTGTTTTTGAGAATCCAGTAATGACGTTGGTTTAACCTAAACATATGATGTATTTAAATAACGATGGCGGTTTTTCCTGGACGCAACTAAGAAGTTTAACCTAAACATATGATGTATTTAAATCCCCTTTTATTGAATTTATCCAACTCTTTACTAGCGTTTAACCTAAACATATGATGTATTTAAATTCAAATATTGCACCGACAACGAGCGACTCGATCTAGGTTTAACCTAAACATATGATGTATTTAAATAGCTTTAATGTATAAAGTATCCATTGATGGTTATGGTTTAACCTAAACATATGATGTATTTAAATTTTGATACATTCTGTTCTGATAACAAGGAGAGATTAATGTTTAACCTAAACATATGATGTATTTAAATTTTTGATTGTTTAAAACTTCAATTTTAGCTTCGGTTTAACCTAAACATATGATGTATTTAAATTCTAAAATTAATAAAGTTGGCTTTCCATCAAACCTTTGGTTTAACCTAAACATATGATGTATTTAAATATGCGCCGCACAGAAGAGACAGGGTATTTATTATTGTTTAACCTAAACATATGATGTTGATATTGCAATGTGTGAGATTTTAGTTTTTTCCCGGCAGGGATGCCGGGAGCGTGGCTTCGAGGCAGGGAAGCCTCCTAGCCATCGCCCCACTTCCCATTACCCTGAAGGAGAAGGCCAGGAAGGCCGGCTCCCAAGCAGTTGAGGGTTCCCGCGGCAGGAGCCGTGGGATGAAAGGAAGATTCGGAAACCATGGGTGTCCGACGACTTTTGGTTACTTTTGGTCGTTCAAAAGTAACGCTCCTTCTTAGAAAGTTTAGTTTGACTAAAACATTAAATGTATTTAAATTTGCTTAGATATGTTATATATCTAAATAAATTATCAACCTATATACTTCGTGTATTATATTTTTATAATTTTACTACAAATAATATCTTAAAAATAAAAAAATTTAATTATTTATTGACATGTAATTTGTTATGTGATTTAATAAAATACATTGCTAGATAATTTATTTATAAAAAGAGAATTGAATTAAATAGTTCTAAAACTAAAAAAGCCCCATCAATCCTACATAAATATCTTACGCAGGAACGTAAGACTTCGGATTTGACAGAGCTTGACTTTGTATAGCGTTCAGTTCATTCAAAAATATTTTATTTATATAAAAAATAAATCTTATAGCTCTACGTTTACCCGTACACCCTGACGCATAGCCTGGGAAGCTATAAGCACTCACTACTTTAATAACTATTATATGAATTAATAAAAAATAATATACTTATTTCTTTAATTAAATAAATTGTAGCATGCTTTTTACAAAATGTCAATACAAGCAAAAGTAATGAAATACATCTATATACAAATACATCAAATATATCTAAAGAAAGGTGATTATGATGCAATTTTACGAACTAGCAGTCACAACCTATCTACAAGAAGAGATCCCATTTGACGGGGTTAATGAGGTGTTAGCCAAAAATATTAACCGCGCCATGTTTTTGGACGAGGAGTTAGCCGAGTTACACCCCCAGAATCGTTTTAAACATTACGTTTTTTCCGGCTTCTCTCCCATTGAACGGGACAAGGTTTACCGAGCCGGGCGGGTTTATGTTTTTCGGATCCGGAGTTTTGACGAACAGTTTATTACTAAAATTAAAAATTGTTTACGCCGGGTTAATCGAGAATTGAAGGTGGTAGCCTCGGAAGTTGTTGTTCAGA
>JANQHU010000174.1 GCA_028282485.1 Bacillota bacterium | reverse complement strand
CTGTGCATCCCGCCCGGTCGTCCAGGGCTTTGCCAACCACTTTTTGAGACCCATTAAAAAATTCAGTGGTCACCGCCGGAACCAGGGGATCACCAATGGCAATCCCTAGAGCTGCCACCTCGGTTTCATTAGTGGCCCCCACATCCAGACAAAGATCGCTGATGGTCACTCCCTGTTTGCTCTCAGTGGCACTCATGGAATGGGGCGGTTTAGCCCCAAGCACTCCCAGATAATCACCCTGCCGGGAACGCAGGATCATCCGTTGGGCCAAAAGGGCCGGGGGCCACCACCCTCCTAAAGCTACCACTTTTAAATAACCATTGGGGAGAATGCCCCGCACCATTAACCCCACTTCGTCCAAATGAGCCGCGACCAAGATGCGGGGGGTGGCCATCTGCCCCTGGTGCAAAGCCAAGATACTTCCTAAGTTATCGTAAGTGATCTCCGTGCGGGCTGCTACTGCTGTGGCAAAAATATTCCGCACTTCTTTTTCAAAACCCGTTGGTCCAAAACTCTCTGTTAGTCTTTTTAAAAGCTGATAATTCTGTTCGTGCGCTTCCTTCACTTGGCCCCAGGCCCCCTTTTATAATAGTCAACAATACCCTGACAAATCCCTCGGGTTGCCCGGATCCGAAACTTTTCCGTCTGAATAATCCGTTCTTCCCGATAGTTAGACAAATAGCCTAATTCCACCAAAACAGCTACCATTTGGGTCTCCCGAATCACCACAAAATTGTTAGTTTTCACTCCCAAAGAAGCCAGTCCGGTATGCTCAACCATTCTTTTTAAAATATGCTTGGCCAAAAGCTTCCCGCGCCAACTGCTTTCATAATGATAGACCTCCAAACCATTTACCTTTAAATTGGGATGGCTATTAGTATGAATACTGACAAAGAGATCGGCCATCAGATGATTAGCCACATAAGCTCGTTCGTAAAGACTAATAAAAGTATCATCATACCGGGTTAAAATTACAATTGCCCCTAAGCGCTCTAGCCGATCTTTAACCCGCAAAGCCACATCCAGGTTGACGTTTTTTTCTCTAGTCCCCTGCCGCCCACTGGCTCCCATATCCACGCCCCCGTGCCCGGCGTCAACAATGATCTTTCGGCCAATAATCGGTGATTTTGCGAAACGAAAGGTTAACTGGCGGCGGTCTTCCGAAAAAAACATTTTATAATCCATATTAAAACCTAAAGCAATCTCCAAGCGTACCGTTTCCGGATCAAGCTGCCAAAATTCTACCCCCTGAATTAAATCCGACTTTTTCTGCCCCGGGGGGGCAACTCCTTCGGCCAGCTGCAGATAACTTAAATCAATTTGTAATTTTTGTGTTTCCGGAAGGGCGCGCACCTGCTCAATTATTCCCCCATCAGCTTCAATAATCACTTCACTTTTTTGAGCCTCATCAATCCAAAAGACTCCTTTAACCTTCTGGAGGGTAGTAATCTCCAGTAAATGGGGATCTTTTTTGGACAGATGGACAAACGAAGGTATCTCCGCCATTAAATCCAGTACTAACCGCACGGTGGTCTTATCAAACTGACTCATACGCACTTGTTTAATCCAGGTACCATCTCCTGGGAGAGGCTGGTTACTTCCGGCTAAGGTAGCTCCGTCAAAATCAATTACCAGGCGCTGGCCGGGATACTTCTCGGATTTAAAGCGGGGGGGAGCCGAGGCCTTCACTAAAATTTTCTTTTCTTGACCTTTTTGAAAAAAATTAACAGCTTCAATCAAGTAATTAAAAACAATAATTAATCGCTTCGAATTTTGGGGATCCTGGAAAATGCGGTACCCAATCAACCGCTCCAAATCAAAAACCAATCGCAGGGACTGCTTGGTTTTTTGTCGAAATCGAATCCTTTTGACTAAAGGATTATCATTAACCACGTCTTGATCCAAGGCAAAATGAGCCTTAACCCCCTGAATATCAAAGACCAGGCGGGGAGGCGTATTTAGCATAAAAGTATTCGTCTGAAACTCTTTAGTACCAATGATGCAGAGGGCTGGTCGGCCTTCATGCTTGATGTTCTCAATTGCCAGGATATAATCCCGGGCCCACTTTAATTCTAATTTATGAGTTGTGCGTCGCACCACCTTGAGCCCCAATTGCAAAAGAAACTCTAAGGGGAGCCAGACTTCATCTCCAATTTCCAAGGGACTCTTTTGAAGATACTTCTTTTGCCCATTTAGTAGATATCTAGACTTTCCCGCCCTCATTTGGTATTCATATTTCCCAAAAATCAGCTGTAATTTATTAGTTACCGGATTCCAATTAGTGACCACATTTAAATATTTGGATAAAAAAGCTGAATTTATATAAGTAGTTCGCTTTTTTTTAATCCCTTTAACTGTTGTATCAACTTTTGTTCCATTAAAATAGAGCTTAATATTCTTACTCCCGGCCGCCAGGCTAGTCATAGGAAATAATCCCAAAATCACCAGCGCGATCAACAGTGTAACCAGTTTTTTAGCCAAAACCAAAAACCACCCTTCTTCAAATCAGAGCTCATTAAAATAATTCTACCCCGAAAAGGTGGTTCCTGCAAAAAAATGTTATTTTTCTCTCCTAACTCTATTCTACTTTTTGTAAGTTGGCATATTCCAAGATTAACATTTTGACCCCTAGACCCGGAAAAGCTACCCGTACTTTGGCTTCACTGCCACTCCCATCTTTGGTAATTACAGTTCCGGTTCCCCATTTGGCATGTTTTACTTTACAGCCTATGGTAATCTCTTCCGGCTCACTGGGAATAACCGTCCTAACCGATGGCGCGGCCTTGGCGGCCGGGGGCTGCTGGCCAGACTCAGGAGCCGCTTTCGGTTGCGACGTCGCTTTACTGGCAAAAGGTTGAATCACCGTATCGCTCAAGACTGTCATAATCTCCCGGGGCATTTCTAATAAAAAACGGGAAGGGGTGGTTCGATTAGTACTGCCATATACCGTTCGCGAGTTAGCATGGCTCAAATAAAGCACCTGACGGGCCCGGGTAATTCCCACATAACAAAGCCGCCGTTCTTCTTCCAACTCGCTTCCCGTGGTCAAAGAACGACTATGGGGAAAGATGCCTTCCTCCAGGCCCACTAAGAATACCACCGGAAATTCCAATCCTTTCGCGGCATGTAAGGTCATTAAGACTACCGAATCGGCGGCCTGATCATAATTATCCACATCCGCTACCAAAGCCACAGTCTCCAAAAAGGCGGCCAGGCTTTTATCATCACTGTTTTTTTCAAATTCAATGGTTAACGCCAAAAACTCATTTAAATTCTCCCGCCGGGTCTGGGCTTCAATCGTATTTTCTTTCTCCAATTCCGCCAGATAACCACTCTCATTAAGAATCTTCTCGGTTAACTCGGTAACTGTCAAAGTTTCCTTCAGAGCCAACCAGCCGGCTAATAATTGGCCAAACTCCCGAAGAGCATTTAAGGCTCGATTAGTCAAGGAGCTAAGATCCGTTAAGCGGGCAAAACCTTCTTGAATGGAAAAATTATTAGCTTCAAAAAATTGTAACAACTTTTCCTGACTAGTCTGGCCAATCCCTCGCTTGGGAACATTAATAACCCGAGAAAGACTGATGCGGTCACTGGGGTTAAAAACCAGACGCAAATAAGATAAAATATCTTTAATTTCTTTCCGCTCATAGAAGCGATACCCCCCGATAATTCGGTAGGGAATGCCTCTTTGAATCAGCACTTCTTCAAAACTACGGGATTGGGCATTAGTCCGGTATAATAAAGCCATATCCTGATAACGGTACTGCCCGTCACGCACCAGGCGATTAATCTCCTCTGCGACAAAATTGGCTTCAAAGCGTTCGTCCATTCCTTGGTAAAAAAGAATTTTTTCCCCCTCGGTATTTTCGGTCCAGAGTCGCTTG
>JANQHU010000386.1 GCA_028282485.1 Bacillota bacterium | reverse complement strand
GTTTCCGGACCTTCCCTTATCCCACGGCTCTCCCTGCCGCGGGAACCCACGAAAAGCGTTGGGAGTCGGTCGTCGTGACCGCCTCCTTCATTTATTTTTTGTTTTTTTCAATAATTATCTTTTAAACTCTAATCAAATAAATTGTTAACTTAAGCAAATCAGACAGTTTCGTTAAGGGGGGATTGTCCACTTCGAGGCCATAGTAATCTCTCCATTTTTTAGTTTACTGCTCCTTAAGAAAACTGTCTAGTTTATTAGAGGAGATCCAGTTGGTTAAGTAATAACTCTGATTTGATAAAGTTGAGAGGTTGATTTGAAGAAGTTTTTGTTAAATTTTTGTAAATATTTAAAAGAAACTTTTATAATTATGGTTTTTATGGTATAATATGTATTGTAATACAAATTAAGTACTTAAATAATATTGTGGAGAAGGTCTGATTTTTGGATTTGTATTAAAAAATGCTCATTCATAGTTTATGAGGAGAGGGTAAGCATGCCATCCATAAGTAATGTTCTAAAACAAAATACCAAAAAAATATTTAAAGTTAAGGAAAATATCCAAAACAAATTATCAACTTTATTTGACAATTATTTTAATAAAAGTAACGAATTGGTAAATAAACTTAATGAGATAGAAGAACTATACGATGAAGTTAATAAAAAATTAACCTTAATTATTGGGGAAAAATGCTCTACTATAAAAATCAATCACTTTCCCGATGAAAATAAATTTACAATAAATTTAGAAGAATTAAATATTTACGAACTAGCCCAATTGCCTGCCATATTAAATGATTGTAAGTATGGTTTTCAAAGAAAAAATGTTCCCTTCACTAACGATAGATACTGTCCCTATGTTCAAGAGGGTAAATTAATTTTCCAACTCTCCAGTCCGAATTTAACTTCAGATAATATTCGAAATTTTTGGAATAATAATGAATATTCAGTAAATTCTCATCGGCTTAAATCTAAAGAAGGAGGAGCTAGTGCCTCTGAATACTTATTAAGTATTTTCACCCTCGAATGGAAGCATGCAGCAGAAAATTTAAAAGAATACATTTGCCAAAAAAATAAAAAATGAAAAAATATTACAAGATTTCACCACTAAAGAGCAATTAAGTTTATAAAACCTAAGGATATTAAGGATAAACTAATATTTTTTCTTTTGTTAAAGTTGAGTTAATTAAGAAGTTAATAAATTTAGATCTTATTTTAGATATGCTTAATAATATTAAGTTAAATTATAGTAAAATTTAAAATTCCGGAATTTTGAATAATATTGAGCAATATCGAAATTATTTTTCAAAAGAAAAGCTTGGAATAGAAGAACTGAAACAAGGTAATTAAAAATGATTATAATTGAAATTAGGTAAATAGAAAATTATTCTCTATCTATTATTTTTTTATGGAGAAAAAAGTTTGTTGAGGTGGAGGGATTAATGATAAAATAGAAGTGAAATCAGAATTAATGAACGATAATTGTTAAAAAGGGGCCAGTTTTATTATGAAAAAATTACCTTATGGGATCAGTGATTATCGCACCCTAGTAAAACAAGGCTATTTATACGTTGATAAGACTAAGTATATTGAAATAATAGAAGCTTCCGGGGAACCTTATATTGTTTTCTTACGTCCCCGCCGATTTGGGAAGAGTCTTTTTACTTCAGTTTTAGAAGCTTATTATGATTTGCAATATCAAGATGAGTTTGCTAAACTTTTTGGGCATACTTATATAGGGCAGCATCCCACTACTGAAAGAAATAAATATTATATTTTGAAATTTAACTTTTCGGGAATGAATACTGATACTAAAGAAAAGCTAGTTAGTGGTTTTAGCAAAAAAATCCTGGATGCAATGGATGAATTTCAAATAAAATATGGTATTAAAATCAAATATAATCCCGCGGGAATGCCTTCCGAGATTTTTCAAGAATTTTTAACCAATATGCAAAGAGAGATTAAAGGCTCTCTCTACGTAATGATTGATGAATACGATCATTTTGCCAATGAATTACTTAGCTACCAAGTGGAATTATTTGAAGAAACTATTAGTCGAACCGGTTTTGTAAGAAAATGGTATGAGATTTTAAAAGAGGGCACTGCTAATGGCCTGATCCAAAGAATCTATATTACCGGAGTCAGCCCGATCACCCTGGATAGTCTAACCAGTGGTTTTAATATTGCCAAAAATAAAACCCGCAGTATTGAAATGAATGAATGTCTAGGATTTACCGAAACCGAGGTTAAGTATATTTTGCAAGAGGCTTTAGGGGCAAAAATCGACTTAACAAAAGAGATGCCTATTTTAAAAAGGTATTATAATGGTTATTTATTTAATAAAAACGGCTCTAACCGTATTTTTAATAGTGATATGGTTTTGTATTATGCTTCGGAGTATAAAAATTCCGGGGCGGCTCCCGAGGGATTAATTGATCCTAATGTTTCCAGTGATTATAACAAAATTGCCAACCTCTTTAATTTGCAAAATCGAGAAAGAAACTTAGGAATTTTACAAGAAATAATTGAGGGTCAAGTCCAAGAAGGGGTGACTATCACTCCAGAATATAGCTTGGCGAAAGAATTCACCTCGGAAGATTTTAAATCATTATTATTTTACCTAGGTTTTTTGACAATCAAAGACGGAATCATCAATATGGTTAACTTACAAGTTCCCAACTATGTTATTAAGGAATTATACTTTGATTTTTTTGGTCAAGTAATTAAAAAAGCGGCCCACTATGATCTGGATATTGCCAAGCTCAAAAAAGCCCTGATCGACTTAGCCTTAAAAGGGGAAATTAACGGCTACCTCGCTATCGTTCAAACCACTTTGAATAAATTATCAAACCGGGATTTTATTAAATTTGATGAAAAATACGTGAAAGCAATTATGATTACTTATCTAATGATGAGCAAGATCTATTATGTAAAGTCAGAATACGAGGTTAATGATGGTTACTTGGATATTGTTTTGTTACCTCGGGTAGGGGCAGAAACTAAATATAATGCTATTTTTGAAGTGAAATATATTAAAAAAGAAGAATTTAATGAGAAGCTTTTAGCTAAGAAAATAAGCGCCGCAAAAGACCAACTACAAAGATATCAAACCGCCGCCGAATTAAGGGAGATAGAGAAGCAGAATATTTTAAAAAAATGGATCGTGGTCTTTTGTAAAGATGAATTGATTCATTTGGAAGGGGTTTGAGGATTTTTGTGTTGTAGTTATTTTCTGCCATAGATTAAACATTTATATTTACATTAAATGGATTTGGTGATATAATAAGGTTATTAAATTGAAACTGTAGTAGGATGGAGAGGCATTTTTAGTTTCTAAAAAAGGGTGATGAGAGATGGGAATTCAAAGGGCGAAAAAGAAAATTGGTGAGATTGTTGATAAAGCTGGAAAAACTGCTAAAGTCGGTTTATCAATAACTGCTTTATTAACAACAGTTGCTACAGAAAAAGTAGAAGCTGCATGTCCGCCCGGAACGACACCTATAAATAATGCTTGTATTGTTACTCAAAATTCACCGCAGATGAGTCCTGATAAAAGTAAAATAACTATTTACAATATAAATCCCAGTTCTTATGGTAAACAAGGAAGATACTATCATCAACCTAGGTATCCACATAATTATTATAGAAATCATCCAATCCAGCGGACATATAAGAATACATATCCACCACCACAATATGGTCCTAATGACCCAAGAACAGTAGAAATTAATAATCTTAAACATCAATCGCGGGTCACTGATTTGCAGGAAGATATATCTTATAATAAAAAAAATATAGCTTATTATAAATATAGAGAACAAAGAAATAAGGTTCGTCAATTAGAAAAGTTAAAACATAAAGTAAGAGGATATAATAATTTATTTAAAGAATCAAAAAACTTACTTAAAGAATTATTTTAAAACCCTAAACAAATCTCAATATCAAAAAGAGCCCAAATCCCGGCTCTTTTTCACTACTTACTAAAAAAATCATCATAAAACAGAAAAAGCAGAATACAAACTCAACACAAACTCCTCTCCTTTTTCCACTAATAAAGGCTCCTTTGCCCCAATATCCCGCATATTTTTAAAGATCATGGGGATGCCCCGCCCTAATTGGTCGATATAACGCATATTTTCCATATATTTTACTAAAAAAGGGTTACGGGAGTAGGAGACACCGATCTTCATTTTGGCAATAGTTATGGTATTTGGCAATCTACCCGGGCTATGAAATTCAATCCGATCTTCAAACATTAATACTCGGATTTTTGATCCAGTGATACTATAATTCCGATGGACTAGAGCATTAATAATGGCTTCCCGTAAAGCTAGTTGAGAATAAGGTTCGTTTTCTACTCTTTTTAATCCGTTTATTACCGAAGGGATTAACATATTATTTTTTAAAATGACCATCATTTGTTCGGCAATATCCTGAATCCTCCCGGTAATTATTTTTTTGTCTAACAACTCATTGGTAATCTCTTTGCCGCGAAAATGAGCAAAACTAATTCCGTTTTGGGGTAAATACCTTTCCGGTTTTTTACCAAAAACCATTAAACCGCCCAGAGTACATTCGCTTCTTTTTTCATTATTACGATTAGTAAGAATATCCGCATTTAATAAAATATTTTCAACCATTTCTTTTGTTTCTTCAAAAAGATCAAAAGTATTATACTTTAAAAAGTAGTCTCGAATTAACTCCAGATCAAGATCTTTAATGGAAGTTTGATAGACTGGAGAAATGTCATAATGGAAACTACCGTTAATTTCAAAAAGTCTTAATAATTCTTCCCGTGATGCCAATCTTTTCGTGGTTCCAAAACGGTCTTTGGCACGAACAGTTTCTTCTTTAAATTCAACATAATAATTTTCGCCTTCATTAATTATTCTAAGTAATTCTTGTTTGTCCATTTTAGAAAGAATCCTCCCAAAAATAACATTATAGCTTCCATCTAGTATTTTATATCTAGTTTATTTTAACATGTTCGGCCTTAGAAAAACCAGTTTTTAATGTTATATTTCTACAAAAAAATCAAATGTAAATATATGCAAACATGAGTGCATAAATAAATCATTTTTTTCCTTGACAAGCCTTTGATTTTCTGCTATATTATATATTGTTCTTTAAATTCAAAAAAAGTTTTCGGGCTTGTAGCTCAGTTGGGAGAGCGCTTGAATGGCATTCAAGAGGTCAGGGGTTCGATTCCCCTCAGGTCCACCAATTTTAACCCTAACACCGGGTTACCATTTAGGTAACGCGGTTTTCTTATATGCTGTAGTAATTTAGCTACATAATTAAATTGTTTTTTTTATTTCGCCAAAAAAAGGGTAGAGAAAAGGAGCAGATTTACCGTTAATTAAATAGAGTAATTGGGAGTAAAAAAAGAACCTCATCAAAGGGGATGAAGATAATGACTGCTGCGCGATTTGAAGGAATCTCGGCTACTGCTTCGTTAGCTTCCTTAAAGGGGAGTTTGCCGGAGAAGTCGGCTCTCGTTAAAGAAGGCTCAAGACCGCCGGAGGCTTTATTTGATTGGGAAAAGTATTATGAGAAGGAGCAGCAGTTAAAGAATGTCTTGGCTAATACAGAGGCCTCTGTGGGAGCGGCTCATCCGAGTGTGGCTGATATTTTAAATGAGTTAGGCGAATTTTACCGTAAATACGGGAAATATTATGAGGCGGAGGTTTTCCTGGAGAGAGCGTTACAGATTCGGACCATGAAATTAGGGATCAAGGATCCCCTGGTATCGGATAGTTTGGCTACCTTAGCCAAGCTTTATTGTAATCAAGGACGTTTTACCTTTGCGGAGCCCTTGTATATAAGAGCTTTAACCATTAAAGAGAAGCTTTTGGGAATTGCCGACTATCAGGTAATTAAGCTGTTAAATGATCTGGGGGATCTATATCTGCAGTTTCCCGCAAAAATGAGTAAGGCCAAACTTTTTTATCAGCGGGCTTTGACTAGCGGCCAAAAGTTCAAAGGGATCCATAATCCCCAGCTGGCAGCTAGTTTAAATGGGTTGGGAATTATCGCTTTTACGGAGGGACGGCTCGAGATAGCGAAGCAGCTTTATCAAGAAGCTTTAAATATCTATCATGCTTTGCCTTTGGAAGATCAGACCTTAGCGGAAATATATAATAATCTGGCCGTCTACTATCATCAGCAACGGGAGCTAGACCAGGCCGAAGATTTTTATCTTCATGCTCTCGGAGTAGGGGAAAAATGCCTGGGGCCGAACCATCCCCAGCTGGCGGTTACCTTGACTAGTTTAGCCGTCTTCTATCAAGAACAGCAGCGTTTTCATGAAG
>JANQHU010000381.1 GCA_028282485.1 Bacillota bacterium | reverse complement strand
TTCCGCCCATTAGACAAACTGGTAAAGGATTCACTATTTCAAAGACCCTGATCCCTTGAACTTCTTTTAACCTAACCACTCTTACTCCCGGCCGTGGGCTATAATGCCCCGGAAAGAGTAAAAATATCTCTTTTTGCTGCTTTTGCTGGCTCAGCATTAAGTCATAAGAATAATTAGTTAACCCGCCGCTCCGGTAAGGGGGTAATCCTAAGGAAACATGCAGCACTCTCATGGTCGTTTCACTCACCCGATCGTATTATTTTTTCTTCCAAATCAGCAATTACCCGCTGCCACTCATACTGCGGGGCCGGTAACTGCCACTTCGGGTTTAACTGTCTGGCAGTAAACTCCTTCACTAAAGCCACCAGCCCCTCATAAAGCGGGGTTGCCTCATTTACCAGACAAGGGCCTTTATCCAGATCAAGCATAATCTTTTTGAGTTCATCCTGAGCATCGCCCAAAATGGTTAAAATAAAAGCCGGACTACCGGCATATTCATACAACTTCCCGGGAACTTGGCTACTATTTTTGTTGCCATAAAGCAGTAAGCCATCGGCTAACAGCATATATTTTAAGGCTTCCTGATAAGGGAGCGGGTCCCGCACCACTACATTAGCAAACTGCTGCAATTTCTCTTTATAGCTATGGTCGGTAAAGATGCCGATAAAAATAATATTTAGTTTTTCAAAAATCTTTTTTTCTGCTTGCTGCAACCGCTTTAAGGCTTCACATAAGGGATTAATATCCCGCAGTTCTTTATAAATTGTTCCTAAATGAATCAGGTTCAAGCAATCTGGCTTTAAATCCGGTAATTGGTGCCGGGGATTAGCCGCTAAGATCTCCTGATAAACTGCCTGGGGATAACCACGATAAACCAAAGCAGTTTTAGTTACGGGTAAGTGATATTTCAATTGATAAAACCGCCGGGTTTGGGCGGTAGTGAATAGCATTTTATCTACTAAAGCGACCACGGCGGCTTCCATTTTTTCCTCAATTATCTTTTTTAAACCGGGGCTGGCCTGCCGCAGCGTACTATCACCATTCCAGGGATCACTCCAATAACCAATCCACCTTAGCCGGGGAAATCGCTTCTTTAAGCCATAAGCTACCAAATGGCTGGAAGGAGTCTCATGCATGGAAAAGAGGCAGTCATAGTTTTGTTGCTTGACTAACCTGATGGCCTGCTTCAAAGCCGGTCGAATCCAGAATAAGTATTGATCAGGTATTAAAAACATCTTTTTTAGAAATTGGCTCACCAAAAATTTCCCATACTTTTGGCCTTTTCTGTGCCGATCATTCTGAATACTATGGTTATTTACCGAAACTGTTTTTTTGGTATAAAAAAAACGATGCAAAAAGCCCGAAGATAAGCGGTAAATATTAATATCGGGATCAAAAACATTCTCCAAGGTAGGATCATAAGCGATGCAATCCCGGGGATAGTTAACTCCAATGACATCAATTTGGTGCCCCCGGCGCTGTAAATAATTAATATAGTTTAAAGCGCGAATATTACCAGACCCGTTAAAGGGGGGTAATTGTGTCGCAATTACGAGGATTCGCATGGGTAAGATCTCCTTTGGCATTTTTCCTTTGAGAGGCTAATTTATTAGGAACGTTTCCGGCAATGGCCCGAAAGATGATCGCGATAAAACAGGCTTGGGCTAAAGAATCAGAAAAAGAAGCTAGCCCATTATTAGCATTATCATAAATAAAGAGCAACAAAAAAGACCACCACAGAAAATAATTTTTACTCTGCCAGAGCACCAAGCCGGGCCTTAGAAAAACTAATAAATAAATGAAGATAACCCCTAAAATGGAAAAATCATAAGCCAGCATAATTAAAGGATACTCAAAGTTAGTTAAATTCCCCCCTAAAAAGCTCACTATTTCCCGGGAATAACCGATACCCCGGCCAATAATCCAAGAGGGACGTTCGATTTTACTTTCAAAAAATATAGCTAACAGTTCATTTCTCCCGGTACTTAAATCTCCGGTGGCCATCCCGCTTTCAAAGCGTTGCCCCAGATTTTCTTGAAAAAGAACTGTTTGGGATAAGTAAAAGATTAACCCGGCAATAACCAGCATCTGAAAGATCCAGGCCGACTTCTTAAAGTTAATACTAGTCAGAATTAATAATAAAAACAAGAGTAAGGCTAATTTACTGCCACTTAACAATAACCCCAGGCCAGTAATAATGATGGCCAAATATTTATTAAAACCTTTTCGGTTTATTTGCAGGTTTAATTGATTAAAAATATAAAAAAGCAAAAAATACTTGGCATTTGTTAAAGGATGGCCGATAAATGAGTACAAACGATAGACTTCCCAACCCCGCTCGTCCAGAATTAGCTCTCCGAACTCTGTTTTTGCCAGCATCTCTGCCAAATAAAATTGCAAACCGGCTTTGCTAAAGTAATCAATAATGCCAAATCCTAAGACCCCAAGACAAATAATACTGAGAATCAAGGTGCTATAGTCTAAGATCATCCTTCCCCCATCGGGATCTAATTTAATATTAAGAAACAATAAGGGCAGACAAAAGACACAAAAGACTAAGACCAAATAGCCCATGCTTTGACCCTGAAAGAAAGCGGTAAGCATAACCAGTCCCGTAAATCCTAATGCCAGATAAGTTCCTAGCCAATCAAGCCGATTTTGTAAAAAATATCGCCCCAGGAGATAGAAGACCGCACCGATAAAAATAATATTGATCGGAGCAAATTTTTCCGGCATGAAAAAGAGCCGCAGGGTTTCATTAAACCCAAATAGACCGACAAAAGCAGCTAAATACCAAAAATAAAGTTTTTCTTTCCGCCCACCGGGCAGCAAACTTTCCATCTTATAATTCAACCCCGTTACAATTTTCTAAAAAACTACTCCCCTTATTCTAAATGATATATTCCTTTAAGAATGGGGAGATTGACCAACTTTTGATTGCTGGTTATAGATTCGCCGCTTGGTAAAGTAATCCTTCCTTGACAGTTAGCTACTATTTTAAAAGTTAGCAGGGAAGTGGGTAGATCAGGCCTTGGCTGTTCCAGGCAAAACTGCCGGGAATTTTGCCACACAATTCGGGTATTAATTCTGGTTAAATAGTAGTTGGCCAGTTCCGTTCCCGTACAATACCAAACCTGCTTCTTTTTTAAATAACGGAAAATCATTTGTAAACTCTGGCAATCATCAAAAATATTTGGTTGTTGCCGCCGCCCGTCATTTCGGGAGGGAGCAATATGCTCTTGAATGGAGATTACTCCTCTTCTTTTCAGTAAATCTGCAATTTGAGCAAAACGTTTTTGTAGCAAATACCCTCTGGCCAATTTTTTTACGAAAGGAACTTGCGGTGTGTATAAATCTGTAAAGAGACCACCATTTAGGGTGGAAGGGATATCCACCACTTGTTTTTTGCCAAAAGTAGTCAGATCAAAACAACTTTTCCTAGTCAGTCCGGGAGGATAGACGCGTACCTTTGCTTCCTGAAAACCCCGGTTCCAATAACGGCACCACCACCGAAATCCGGTCAGATCAATACTAGTATCGGAAAAATCGTTACGAGAATAACCGCAATATTTCCCTCCTTGAGGCTCTGTGCCAAATACCTCATGATAGATAGCCTTCCCTTTCTTGATCGTAGCGAGAGCCTCCGCTAAATTTTGATAAGCCTCCCATTCTTGAACAAAGTCTGCCGCTTTCCGGCCAGGAATACCATGAGTTGTTCCGTGGTAAGCTACTTCAAAACGCGGGTCCTCATGAAGCTTCTGCCAAAAAGTCTTTAGCTCCGGAGTGGCATTGATATAATCAGAGTGCATTTGAATATCAGAATCCTGAATTACTCCGGCCCTAATCCCCACAGGGGTAAAAAAAGTTACTTTTACCTGGGGAAAATCGGCTAAAACAACTTCTAACAAATAACGGAGCGAACTATTAGTTCCCATTTGGGCATAGCCCCAGTCTTCGCCTAACTCAACCTGCCCATTTCCATTAAGATCGACCCAGACGTTAGCCAAATCGTCCACCATCAGCATTACCGGAGCCTGAGCATTATTATACCATTTACAAATCTCTAGCCTACTCTCCATGATTCGCTCCATTTTTTTTACTTTTTTTGAAACTGATTATAATTTCTTGAATATCGGCTAGGGCAATTATTTTTAATTGCCAGCAGAGCACCAGATAAATCAAACACAGCAATAAATTAAATAAGACTTCCGAGAAAATCCCACCTAGGGTCGGTTTCACCACCAAATAACTAACATATAATATTACAAAAAGGAAACCGTATTGTAATGGTTTCTGAAAACCCACATTCAGATCATAATATTTTTTATTTAAAAAATAATAAAGGAGACAGGCTATTTGATAAGAGATTAAGGTGGCGATAGCTGCGCCCCAGGCTTGAAAACTGGGGATTAACAAAAAGTTTAATATCACATTAGCAAGGGCGGAAATAATTACTACCAAAGAAATGGTCAAAGTTTTATTAGCTAAATGTAACCCTAAATCATAAAAGCTGGCTAAACCCCATAAAAAGTAGGAAATAGCTACAAAAGGCACCAAGTAAAAGCCCTGATAATACTCCGGGGTGGCCAAGATCTGAATGGCGATCCCGGAAAATAATGATAAGCCCAAAATAAAAAACCACCCAAAAAAATTATACAAATTAAAAATTTTGGCCAACTGTCTTTTCCCCTGGGCTTCTTTATATAAGGTAAACTTTATTGGGGTAAAGGTATTATTAAAAGGACTGACAAAAAGTTGGTCCGTTAAGGTTCCAATCCGATAAGGCAAAGAGTATAACCCAACTTCTTTTAAACTAACCAGATGTTCGAGAAAATAGCGATCTACTAAAGTTAAAATCCAAGCGGAAGTCTCGGAAGGGAGCAATCCCGTGGTAAACTTAACCATGGCTGTTAAGAAGTCTTTCCTTAAAGTAAACTTATAATTAGGGAGATCTCTCCCTAACAAAACCAAGGCCAAGACCAGACAGACTCCCAATTGGGCTTGTAAAGCCCCGATAATTCCTTTGCCCTCAACAACTATTAACCAATAAGAGACTATAATAACTAATAAACTCCGCGCCACTCCCAGCAAACTAACTTGCAAGGCTTGAAACTGCATGGCAAAATAATTGGCATAAATTTGGTGGATCCCTAATAAACAAGCATTGAGTACCGCATAAAGCAGATAATCAAACCCCCGGTGATCACTCCCAAAGAGGACTCCGCTCACTGCTGGTCCGACCAGAACCACCAAGCCAATCCAGAACCCGCTGCTTAAAAAAGCAAAGGAAAGAGCCGTATTCTTCAAATCGTTTTTGGCTTGGTATTCATTATAAAAACGACTGAGTCCCACATGAATGTTTAAAGTGACAAAAAAACCGATTAATATCTGGATAGCATTAATAATGGTTAAACGCCCAAACTCCGCCACCGAAAAATTTTTAGTATACAAAGGTAATAAAAAAAAATTAATTGCCTGGGCCAAAAAAGAAAAGAGTAAATAAACTACCGAATTGGAAACAATTTTATGTTTTTGCATAGTTTTTCATCCTAAAATAAATAAACTTAAAGCCCTTGGTATATTTGTAACAATTCCTGGCCATACTCTCTCACCTGGTTAGAAGTTAACTCCTTGCGAAAAGAATCGTACTTTTCGATGACTTGACAAACCTTCTGCTCTAAATCATCCAAGTCACCTTTGGAAAATATAATTGTTCCCTCGGGGCGAACACAGACATTACTAGCAATGCTGGGTACTTGATAATAGAGGGCTTCTGCAATGGAGATCCCATACCCGTCGGTGACCGTGGGACGAATAAACAAGTTGCTTCTTTTTAAAATAGGATAAAATTCTGTGTTTGCAACTTCATAAAAACAAAAATAGGGTTCTAGTCCCCGTCTGCTAATTTCTTCTTGCAGATAGCGGTAATACTCTGCCTCTGCAGTTGTTTGTTCTTTAACTGCTAACAAAGCAAATAAGAGCCGCACGGCCAAACCCTTTTTGCGCAAGCGGTCTACCAAGGAGACTAAGATCTGAATCCCGTATAAATCTTCTCCCCTAAAAAAGCGAACGCAGCCATTAGCACTAATTAAAAATTCTTCTTGCTCCAGATACTGCCGCACCCAATGGGGGAGGCTTTCCGTATCCTGCTCGGACTCAATGGGATTTAAATAAGGGGGTAAGACTAAGATTTTTTCCGCTTTAAAAATACCATATTTTAAAAGCTCCTTTTTAGTTTGGGGATTAACACAAATGATTAAATGGGTTAATTGCAAACTTATTAAAAGCATCTTTTTTAAAAACCAGGCTGCCTTTTGTAACTGCTCTCCCAAACTCTCCCCGTGGATAGTAAAAATCACTTTTTTACCCAAGAAACGATAAAAACCCATAAGACATCGTAAATTAAAATGACAACTATGAATATGTAAAATGCTACTTTG
>JANQHU010000367.1 GCA_028282485.1 Bacillota bacterium | reverse complement strand
GATTAATTACTGCTTCTCTTTCATTTGCCATATTCCAACTAATAACCTCCTGCAACTAAAATTTATTCGCTCCTTCCCATATTTCTCCTGCTAAAATTTCAAATTTGTTAGAAAAAGCTTCCCCGTTTACTTTTTAGAATATTTTTTAAAAAATTAGGACATGCTAAAAAAGCTTTTAATATCATCATGCAAATACCCCCACATTTTGATAAAGGAGGTGTAATATAATCATATTATGAATTGGTTAAGAACTATTTTAAGATTTGTAGTGGCCGCCATTGTGTTAATGGTGATTGGTTTTTTGGTGCCCGGTTTTCAGATGCTCAACTTCTTTACTGCACTAATAGCCGCCGTAGTTATTGCCGGAATTAGTTATTTAGTGGAGCTAGTTTTAGGGGACGATATTTCTCCTTATGCCCATGGGGTAGTCGGTTTTATCGTCTCTGCCATGGTTATTTATGTGGCCCAATTTTTAGTACCCGGTATGTCTGTCTCCATTGTCGGTGCTTTGCTGGCCTCATTATTAATCGGCTTAATAGATTTATTTATTCCGGGCCGAGAATCCTTTCGAAAGATTTAACCAAAAGGGAAGTTGAAGAATTTCGCTCTTCTTAACTTCCCTTTTTTTATTGCTTAGTTGGCATTTTCGCTGCCCCAAGCCGCATATTTGCTAATAAACTCATTCCAATCAGTATCTTTAGCTAAGGACAAAACCGGATACTGGTTTTCGCTGGCATAATAAGACCATTTACTATTATTAAGGGGTAAAAGTAGTGCGAGTCCATAGGCAGGATTAGTAGTCAAAAAGCTTCCGGTAGTCAAATTTTTGATTATTAATTTATTTAAAGCTGTTCTGAGTGCCCCGGCATAACTATTAATGCCCTCTAATTTTTGGGCAAAATTATAGAGATCCATTAGTTCATTCCAAGAAAACCGGGTTGCTTGAAACCCTGCTTGGTAAACAAAAGGCATTTCTTCATTGGTAGTATTTTTTAATTCCGTGGCAAAAGATTTAAAAACCTTAATAAAATCAGTAAACTCAGCCAATCGCAAAGCGGAATAGGTAGTATTATAACCGGAGTTGCGATAAGTATCAAAATAGTCTTGTACGATTCTTTTGGCAAAATCATAAGAAGAAACCTGAGGAGCAATGGCTAAATGGGATAGTAAGCGATAATAGTCATTTCCATAACCGGGAACTAGACTTTCGGAAGTAGTTAGATATAAAGCATGGTCCCGAATTTCATAAGCTAACTCCAAAGTCTGAGTTAAACAAGCATCAATATTAATTAGGTCAATTTTTTTCTCCGTAGCTACTTCAGCCGCGGCTAAGGCCTCCCGAATTTCATCCGTGGTCAGGCAGTTCCATCCTCCGTCTCCGGTAGTATCATCCCAACAAAGCCCTTTGGTGATGTCGACTCCATTAGTAGGACTGCCTAAACTGCGAGGCCAGACCCCACCCCCATGATTCCATAAAACTAAAAGAGTCCGATCAGCCGGAAATTCATTGGTACAATAGGTAATAAACTCCTTTAAAGTATTGGGATCGGACATATCGGCCTCAATGCTATCATCTATCTTTCCCCAAGGGGATGCCGTTACCACCGAGGAATTAATTACCTGGGGATCATGATCTTGAGTTATCTGATAAAGCCGGGTTCCGGTCCAGTCGCCGTTAGTATTAGATTCCCCCGGAATTCGGTCAAATAAGGCCAATACTCTTACTTTACCACCTGTATAATTAACTTTTTCCATTTCATTCATATCTTCAATCGCATACTGTTCTAAATTATTATCTCCGTCCAGATAAATAAGCACATTCCAAGTCTCCCCTTTAGGATCGTTACTACCAGGATTAGGGGTTGGTGTTACTGACGGAAGACTCTGATTACCCCCGCAGCCGGAAAATAATATTAAAAACGCCAGGAAACTAATGTGAATCATTTCCTTAATTCCCATTTACAAATTCCTCCTTGAATTCAAGAAATCCACATTATAATAATCGGCATTTTGGGGAAAAAAATAACAAAAAACCTTATCATTTTCACAATAAGGTTTTCAATCAAAGCCTTTATAAAATTATTATTATCTTATTTGGTGCCAAACAAACGATCCCCAGCATCCCCTAAACCAGGGACAATATAGCCATGGGAGTTTAAGCGATCATCAATAGCTGCTACGTAAATATCCACATTAGGATGTTTTTCGCGAACATGCTTAATTCCTTCTGGAGCAGCTATCAGTGAAACCATTCGAATCTGAGTAGCCCCTTTTTGTTTTAAAAATTGGATAGCCGCAGCAGCCGAACCTCCTGTCGCCAGCATGGGATCCACAATAATTAATTCTCTCTCTAATAAATCAAAAGGGAGTTTACAGTAATATTCGATGGGATTTAAGGTTTCGGGATCACGGTAAACCCCAATATGACCCACTTTAGCAGTAGGAATTAATCGCAGGATTCCACTGACCATCCCCAGTCCGGCTCTTAAAACCGGAATAATCGCAATCTTTTTTCCGGAAACCATTTGCCCGCTAGCTTTGGCAATAGGAGTCTCCACTTCGATTTCAGTTACCGGGAAATTTCTAGTTACTTCATAGGCCATCAACATGGAGACCTCTTCCACCAGTTCCCGAAACTCTTTCGCTCCGGTATTAACATCCCGAATAATTGTCAACTTATGTTGAATTAACGGGTGATTAATTACATGAACACCATCCATTTTAACCGCTCCTTTTTTAATAGGGAATTTTTTATTTTTCTAATGATAGTTTAATCCGTCGTACTACTGAGGCTAATTTATCTTTTATCTCCCCAGCACAAAAGCGATAAGCTTCAATATTTTGGCCATAAGGGTCAGAAATCTCGATTGAAGTTAATTTGTTTTGAATCTTTTCTAGTTTTTGGCGTTCCGGGGCTAACTCTTGTTCTAAACGATGTTCGAAACGAGATAACTCTTCATCCAAGGCGCGCATCTGTCGACTCAGCTCCAGATTTCGCATTCTTAATTCTTCCAGCTTGGGGCTTTCTTGTTGAATAATTCGGCGTCTCTTTTCCTCCATGGCTAATCGAACTCGTTCTGCTTCCAAAATTAATGTATCGATCTCCTTCATCTCCTCGGCAAATTCAGTTAATGTGAAAGTTTTCCGCTCCGCCCTGGGCACTAATTCCGTGACAATTTTTTTCTGCTCCAAGGTCATGGTTAAGATTAAATCAGCAGCCACGATCATTTCTTCGGTAATCAACTTTGCCTGATGGTTTTCTATACTAAGCCCTTCATCAGCCATTACTTTAATGGCATTTTTAGTTGCTTTCATCCCTAAAACAGCTCGTGTTCCGGCGGAAACCACCTGAATATGAGCCGCTTTTCCTCCCAAATCGTCACTAAGCATTTTACTAAGAAGTGCTTGGGCCATACTGCTGCGACAAGTATTGCCAGTACAAACTAGTAATACATTTCTAATCATTTTAAAACGCCATCCCTTTTTTGCTGTTAATTAAGTAAAGTAAGGTAAACTTTTAATAAAAATGTCAAAAAAATACTTAAAAGCTAGAACAATAATTATATTTCCACAAATTCAATAAAAAATCCTTTTTCAAATAAAAAGAAAAATAAAAAAAGTAGCTCTCAAAAGCTACCTTGGGGCAGGTGGGCGTTTATTGTTGGCTCAAGCATTTTGCCAAACTTCACTCTCTACCTCAATCTCTTTTTCCCGAAAACCGCCTGCCCCCAGTAAGATAATGCGCCGCCCATCATTTAAATACTTTTCATAATACCGCTTTTTCTTAATTTGGGCTAGTGCTACGGCGGCTTTATCCATTTTGAACTCAATAATGTAAATGATTTTTTCTAACTCTAAAACTGCGTCGATACGCCCTTTATCGGTATTCTCTTCTAAAGTAATCCGAGCTCCTAATAAAGCCAGTAATAGATAAGATAGT
>JANQHU010000348.1 GCA_028282485.1 Bacillota bacterium | reverse complement strand
CCTTTTAAAATACTGTTATTTGTCATGGTTGATGGCTGGCACTTAATTGTGCGGTCTTTGATTACTAGTTTTAAGTAAGGACGAAATATTTTTTCTAAGTTGTTGCAAGATAGGCTTTAGATTGATTATTTTAAGAATTTATCAAAAAGGTTGCTGATGCTAAATGACAGATTCTTTTATTGTTTCGGTGGCGCGGGAAGCTTTATGGACGATTATTATAGTGGCGGCACCTATGTTAGGAATTAGTTTGGTAGTGGGCTTGGTGATCAGTATTTTACAAGCAACTACCCAGATTCATGAGCAAACTTTAACTTTTGTTCCTAAAATCGTGGCTATTTTTGCTTCGATGATCTTTTTTGGTCCCTGGATGTTACAAACTTTAGTTTCTTTCGGACAGAAGATCTTTGGTAATCTGGAGAGTTTCACTTTTATTAGATGATCAAAAACAGTAGATTTTGGTAGGGGGAACCCGGGTTGCTTAATCTAGAAACCCTTTTGGGAATCAGTTTTAGTCAATTTTTGTTAGCCTTTGCCCGAATTTCGGGTTTAATTTTTACTGCCCCGATTTTTCAAAGTAAATTTGTTCCGATCCAATTAAAAATACTTTTTACGACCATGTTTGCCATGGCCATTGGCCCTTTTGCCGGAAATAATGTGGAGTTAACCAGTTTTAATCTTTGGTTGGCGGTCTTTACCTTGGTCCAAGAACTAGTGGTAGGGTTAGTGATTGGCTTTGTGGTAAATATAACTTTTATGGCCTTTCAGTTAGCCGGTTTTCTCTTGGATATCTCCATGGGTTTTGGCATGGTTAATGTAATTGATCCCACCACCGGAACGGAAATGCCCCTATTAGGCCAATTTAACTATTTTTTTGCCTTATTACTTTTTTTATCCATTAACGGGCATCATACCATGATCTTTTCCTTGATTAAAAGTTATGATACTATCTCGCCGGGAATGCTTTTTTTGCAAAAAGAAGCGGTGGGGGTAATGGTCCAAGGTTTTGTGGGTCTTTTTTTATTAGGTTTTAAAATTGGATTACCAGTGATGGGAGCTATTTTTTTAAGTGATGTGGCTTTAGGGATTATTGCGAAACTAATCCCTCAGATTAACGTTTTTGTGATTGGCTTTCCTATTAAAATCATGTTGGGACTCTTTGTCTTAATTGCCTTTTTTCCGGTGTTTATTATGGTGGTGGAAAAAGTATTTGCTAATTCGGGAGATACCTTTATTATGCTCAAAAGCATGTTGCGAGAATTACACTAAAAAAGGTGAGCGATCCTCTTGTTAAAAGAAGAATTAATTTTCCGTTTTGATCTGCAGCTCTTTGCTGATGATGCGGATAAAACTGAAGAAGCCACCCCCAGGCGAAAGCAGGAAGCTCGTAAAAAGGGACAAGTACCCAAAAGTACCGAGCTTAATTCCATTGTTCTTTTGCTGATTGCTTTTGTACTGTTAAATTTTTTTGGGGCCTGGTTTTATCAGGAATTCGTGGCTTTTTTTAAAAATTCCCTAAGTATTACCAGTTTTGCCACCTTAAATGAAGCCTCTTTAAACCAGTTGGTTTGGCAAAACGCCATGTTTTTTGGAAAGGTCTTCTTCCCTCTGGGGGTAGGGGTGATGTTGGCGGGAATAGTGATTAATTTTTTGCAAGTGGGCCCTTTATTTACTTTGGAACCCCTAAAACCGAAGTTTAATCGTTTGAATCCTTTAAATGGTTTGAAACGATTTTTTAGTAGCCAGGGTTTAGTTGATTTAGTAAAATCATCTTCCAAACTAGCGGTTGTCATGTATTTGGCTTATTTGACCATTCAAGAAAAATTAGTGGTTTTTCTTGATATGATCCGGCAAACGCCCTTGGAAGTAGCAATAGTGATTTGGGAAACAATTTTTAGTATAGCGCTGAAGGCGTGTTTGTTTTTATTTGTATTAGCCATTTTTGATTATTTTTACCAACGGTGGCAACATAAAAAGAATCTCCGGATGTCGAAACATGATGTGAAACAAGAATATAAACAAACCGAAGGTAATCCTTTAATTAAAAGTAAGATCCGGCAACGCCAACGCCAGATGGCTAACCAAAGAATGATGCAAGAGGTCCCCAGCGCCGATGTGGTAATTACCAACCCGACCCACTTGGCCATTGCCATTAAGTATCAGCCGGGCATGTCGGCTCCCTTAGTGGTGGCTAAAGGGGCTGGCCTAGTGGCGGAAAAAATCAAAGAGGTCGCCCGGGAACATCAGATTACGCTGGTAGAGAATAAACCTTTAGCTCGGGCGATTTTTAAAACGGTGGATATCGGCAAAGCGATTCCCGAAGAGCTCTATCAAGCCGTAGCAGAAGTCTTAGCCTTTGTCTATCGGTTGAAACAGCGAAAAAAATAATTAACTGGGAACAACCCGCAACTCCAACTCCTTGCCCTTAAAACCCACCCCCATAGCGATCACGTCAGCCCCTGCCGTAGCCTGCTGGACCCCTTCAAGATACTGCTTCTCCTTGATCTGCCGCACTGCCGCTGCGGCCAACTCTTCCAAAGTCTTTTTTCCCTTAGTGCTATCCCATTTAAATTCGAAGAGATAGGCAGTTGCGTTTTCGTCTTTCTCTTTCGGGATCAATACGATATCATAATTTTCTT
>JANQHU010000289.1 GCA_028282485.1 Bacillota bacterium | reverse complement strand
ACGATGGCCTCGGCTAAAGACCGGGTTTTAGTTATGGTTAACGAAAAATTTTTCAACAGGTGGACCAGTCTCTGCCGTTCTTTTTGGCTAATTTGATTAACCTTTTTGTGGGGGTCAATTAATGATAATTCTATTATTACAGGAATTAATTTATTCGGCAAGAGCTCGTCCAAAGAATTTTTAAAAATTTTGCGACTAAATAACTGAAAATCTCTCTGAATACGGCGATCTAGTTCTTCACAACTTAAGGCCGGCTTCAAATCAATCTTGATAGTTAGTTCTTTTTGCGGTTTTTCTGTCAGATATTTGGCAATCTTTCGGCTTAAACTTAAGATTACGGGTCCGGAAAGGCCAAAACTGGTAAAGACTAATTCGCCAAACTCGGTTTCTAACTTCTTTTCTTGATCATAACTGGAGACCGATACATTGACCAGACTTAAACCTTCTAAGCTTTGCGCCCAGGCTTCCTTGACTTCTAAGGGAACCAAGGCCGGAAAAAGGGGCGTGATTTGATGGCCGAGAGCTGCGGCCAGGGGATACCCATCGCCGGTGCTCCCTGTTCCTGGATAAGAAGCTCCCCCGGTAGCAAGCAAAATGTTGGCGGCGGATAACTTAGTTTTTGAGTCTAAGACCACTTCAAAAGCCTGTTCTTCCGGATCAAAAGAGAGTTTAGTAACTTTTTTTTCGGTCAGAATCTTTACTCCCACCTGGCGCAAAGCTTTCGCAAAGGCCTCAACTACTTCCTTGGCCTGCTCCGAAACTGGAAAGACTCTCCGCCCCCGTTCCACTTTGACTGCTATCTGGAGTTCCTGGCGGCAAAACTCTACTAACCTCTGGGCATCGAACTGCCGAAAGGCACTATATAAAAAACGACCATTTTCGGGAATATGGGCCACTAATTCATTAACATCGCACATATTAGTCAGGTTACAACGTCCCCCGCCAGTAATCCTTAGCTTCCGGCCTAAAGATTTATTTTTGTCAATCAAGGTAGTGGGGACTCCTTTTTGCGCTGCGCAATAAGCCGCTAACATTCCGGCTGCACCACCACCAATAACAATAAACTCACTTTTCACTTTTTAAAAGCTCTCCCTTGCTAAAAAATGCAGATACTTTTATCTGGACCAAGGTTTCTTGCTGCCTGCCGGGTCTTCTCTAAATTGTTTCATTCTCTCTTTAATTTCTTGGAGCGAGGACTCTGCAGCTCTCCGACCAATCTCGACACATTTGGAGGCCTGATGAAAATGTAAAACCCCAATAGGTCCCAATTGTGGCCTAATCACAATATCCGCTAATTCAATTTGTCTTTGATCTAAACGATTGCCGCCAATATCAACAACCTTGGATAAAACGTCAAAAATATTATTGATCTGATGCTGGGTATGAATAAAACCAACATTGATCGCAATTATGAGATCCGGCTCCATTTGGCGTGCGATTTCCACTGGGATCCCGGCCGCCACTGCTCCGTCAACTAAATATTGGCCCTCTATAATTACCGGAGTAAAGACTCCCGGCATGGAGATACTGGCGCGAACCGCAGTAGCTAAAGGGCCTTTTTTGAAGATAATCGCTTCCCCGGTCTGGAGATCGGTAGCTACGGCCCAAAAAGGGATTGCTAATTCTTCAAAATTTTTGCCCTTGGTCAATAAATCGATAATAATCTGAATTTTATTACCGTTAATTAAACCCAGCCGTGGTAACCCAATATCAATAATTTCTTCCCAGCTAAT
>JANQHU010000226.1 GCA_028282485.1 Bacillota bacterium | reverse complement strand
AGATGGCTAATCTAGTAATGAGGAGAAATGCGATGGAGCGGAAAATTATTAGCGTTTCTGGTAAAAGACAAATAACCATACCTCAAAAATATTTTGAAGCCCTTCAATTTGGCAATGAAGCTGAATGTATCTTGCAAAATAATGCAATTGTTATTCGTCCGATTCGCGAAACAACCGAAAACGATTTTGCAGAACAAATTCTGGCTGATTTAATTAATCAGGGATATTCCGGCCAAGAACTTCTAACCAAGTTTAAAGAAATAAGTAAAAAAATCACTCCAGCCTTTAATCAACTCCTTAATGAAGCGGCGTTGATTGCCAAAGGAGAAATAGATGGGGTAACTATGGCAGATCTTTTTCAGGAAGATGAAAAATAAATGTATAAAATTATTTTCACTCAAGCTGCCGCGAAATATTTAAAAAAAATTAAAAAAAACGGCCTAAAAAAAAACTTTCAAAAAGCTCTTGAAAAAATAAGCATTGATCCTTATATTGGTGAACTTAAAATTAAAGATTTAAAAGGAATATATTGTTATAATATTTTCTACTGTAAAACTAACTACGAGCTTGCTTATTGTATTTATGAGGACATAGATCAAAAAGTAGTTGTTATTCTGGCCGGAACTCGAGAGAATTTTTATAACGAGTTGAAACGGTATTGGAAATAAAAAAATTTTTAAGCAAGTCGCAGGACTACTTTACGTCGGCGGGGTCCGTCAAATTCACAAAAATAGACTCCTTGCCAGGTTCCTAAAACTAGGCGGCCCTGGTCAATCAAGATAGTTTGGCTAAATCCCATCAGACTAGCTTTAATATGAGCCGCTGAGTTCCCTTCCAAATGCTGATAACCATCGGCAAAAGGAACTATTTTATCCAGTTCTCTAATTATATCCTGCCGAACATCAGGATCGGCATTTTCGTTTATCGTAATCCCGGCGGTAGTGTGAGGAATAAAGACAGTGCATGAGCCTTCTTTTATTCCAGATTTGCCCACCAATTTATTTATTTCGACAGTAATCTCTAGCATTTCGTCACGGGTATTGGTTTGTAATTCAAACTGGGTGATCATCTACTTTCGCTCCTCAACTTTTTGTGAATAATTTGATATTATAATTAGTTTGACTAAATTTAAGAATACAAATCTTGATATAAAAATTTTTTAATTTAACAAATTAGTGGGATGATAATTATTTAACTCTTCTTGTAGGGCGGTTAAGAGCTCTTTTTCGGGTACTTTGCGAATAATCTCGCCTTTGCGAAAGATCAACCCTTCTCCTTGGCCACCAGCTACACCTAGATCCGCTTCTCGCGCTTCGCCGGGGCCGTTTACCCCACAACCCATGACGGCAATTTTTAGGGGCTGTTCTATTTGGCTGACCATTTTTTCCACTGCTAAAGCGAGATCTTCTAAATTAATTCGACACCGCCCGCAAGTAGGGCAAGCAATGACCGTTGGACCAAAAGAACGAATTCCTAAGGCTTGTAAAATCTCACGTCCCACCTCAATTTCCCGGAGGGGATCTCCCGTTAAGGAGACCCGCAAAGTATCGCCAATTCCCTCTCCCAGTAAAATACCAAGCCCCACCGCCGAACGAATGCTTCCTTTAAACCAAGTTCCCGCTTCGGTAATCCCAATATGTAAAGGATAATCAACCTGCTGACTTAATAAACGATAGGCCGCTACCGTATCCGGAACCCGCGAAGACTTGATCGAAATGACAATATCCGAAAAATTGGCGGCTTCTAATAACTGAACATGCCTTAAAGCACTAGCTACCAAAGCTTCCGGGGTGGGGCCTTGGTACTTTTGGAGCAAATCTTTCTCTAGAGATCCGGCATTAACTCCAATGCGGATGGGAATCTGCCGTGCTTGAGCGCGGCGGGCCAATTCCCGCACCCGGTTGACCGGGCCAATATTGCCCGGATTAATCCGTAATTTATGAATTCCGGCGTCTATAGCCTGCAGCGCCAAACGGTAGTCAAAATGAATATCCGCCACTAAAGGGACTTGAGCTGCGGTGACATAACTTTTCAGATGAGTAGCGGCCTCTTGGTCAGGAACAGCCAGGCGAATCACCTCGGCTCCAGCCCTGGTCAATTTTTCGATTTGAGCCAAAGTAGCCGCCCGATCTCGCGTATCCGTATTGGTCATGGACTGAATCAAAATAGGGCTAGTCTCCCCAAGTTGTACTTGGCCTAGACTAACCCGACGTGTTTCTCTGCGTTTAATCACTTAAAAAACTCCTTTAGCTTCTTTTAACCTTATTTTTGCCAAAGCTGGGAGTATTTCAGCCTCAACTTAATACCCCCAGCTTTATTTTATCAAAACAAACTCTTAGGGCTGAAAACGCCGAATCGTCCCCGCAATATCACTCTGGGCTACAAAGATACCTAAAATTAAGACGGCCGCTAAACCAATCAATTGGGCCACTGCTTTTTGATTAGCCGTAAACTCTCTACCCATTAATCGTTCTAGTAACAAAATAACGATCCAACCGCCGTCTAACAAGGGCAAGGGAATGGGTAAAATGTTAAAGAGAAAAAGAAACATCGAGATATTAATTAACAGTTCCATGCCGTAAAAGGGTGGTAGTTTGGTCACCTGATCCACAATAGTCACCATCCCAATGGGCCCGATCATGCTATTATCTTTAAAACCGATCTTGCTGAAGACATTTACCGTTTGCATCACAAAATTAAAAGGGTAAAAAAAGGCAATTTGCAAGGCCTCTCCCACGGCAGCTTTCCGAAAACTAATTGGTCCCTCAATGCCGATTTTATAGTTTTTAAAATAGGAATTATATTTGGGAGTAATTTCTTTCACCAACAGCCGTTCTTTGCGTTTGATTTCCAGACGTAGCGCTTTTCCCTTAGCTTTATCCACATTTTGAGGAATATCCAACCACTGCTTGATTGGCTCATTATTAATAGAAAGAATGCGATCGCCTGGTTCCAAACCAGCATAAAAGGCTGGGGTATGGGGATAAACCATCCGAATCACCGGTTCACTGGATAATTTATCCGGCATCCCAATAAAGAGAGCGGTAGTAAAGACTAAAATTACTCCTAAAATCAAATTGAAAATCGGCCCGGCGGCAATAATAACTATTTTTTTCCACAAAGGCAACTCCGAAAACAAGATCCCATTTTGATTTGTAGTTGCTTCAGATTCTTCCTGTTTCTCTGCCACCTCTGACGAATCATCTTTTTTTGCCGCAGCTGGGTCCCCTTCCAGGGCAATATCCATTCCGGCAATCTTTACAAAACCACCTAGTAAAAACCAACGAAACGAGTAGCGAATACCATTTCTCACAATACTCCCTATTAAAGGACCAAAGCCCACCGAAAATTCATGAACAACCACTCCAAAACGCCGCGCCATAATAAAATGCCCAAATTCATGGACTACTACTAATAAACTTAAAAATAAAATGGTTAACCAAATCGCATGAAAATTAAAATCCATGTTAATGACCTTCCTTTGCCAAATATTTTCGCGTTAAATCTCGCGCCCAGGAATCAACTGCCAAAATCTCATCCAAGCCGGGAGCCGCAGCATAATTCTCTTTTTGATGTTCTCCCATTATTTGCGAAACAATACTCGCAATTCTGGTAAATTTAATCCTTCCTTCTAAAAAAAATTGGACGGCGACTTCATTAGCCGCATTCAACACTGCTGGTAAGCTCCCCCCTTGTTTTCCGGCGGTATAAGCTAACTCCAAAGCCGGAAATAACTGGGGATTAACCGGATTAAAACTCAAACTTCCCCCTTGGGTTAAATTTAATTTGGGAAAAGAATTGGCCAAGCGGCGCGGATAGAGTAAAGCATGCTGAATCGGCAACCGCATATCACAAAGGCCTAATTGGGCCAATTGGGAACCATCCTTCAGCTCCACCATGGAGTGAATAATAC
>JANQHU010000214.1 GCA_028282485.1 Bacillota bacterium | reverse complement strand
CCCGGCCAGTCAGGTGACGAGAATAATTCTCAATCCCCTGGCAGAAACCTACCTGTTGCACCATTTCTAAATCAAAACGGGTTCGTTGTTCCAAGCGTTGGGCTTCCAGGAGATAATCATTTTCTCGTAGACTTTTAAGCCGGATGTCTAACTCCTGCTCAATATTAGCCATCGCTTTTTTTAAATTTTCCGCCGAAGTTACAAAGTGGGAAGCAGGAAAAACAGTAACCTCATTCATGATGTTCAAAACTTCTCCGGTTAAGGGATCTACCTCCGTAATTCGATCCACTTCATCCCCGAAAAGATCAATGCGAATAATATTCTCACCGTAAACCGGAATGATCTCCACTACATCTCCCCGCACTCGAAAAGTACCCCGGGTAAAACCAATATCATTACGAGTATACTGAATTCCCACTAAACGCCGCAGAATCTGATCCCGTTCCTTAAACTCTCCCGATTTCATGGAAAGAGTCATTGATTCATAATCTTCTGGGGAACCCAGGCCGTAGATACAAGAAACACTGGCAATAATAATTACATCTCCACGTTGTAAAAGCGACGAAGTAGCCGCGTGCCGTAACCGATCAATCTCATCATTAATACTAGAGTCCTTCTCAATATACTGATCCGTATGGGGAATATAAGCTTCTGGTTGGTAATAGTCATAGTAACTAACAAAATAGTTAACGGCATTTCCGGGGAAAAACTCTTTAAACTCACTATATAACTGAGCGGCCAAGGTCTTATTGTGGGCTAAAACTAAAGTAGGTAATTGAACCGCTTCAATAACTTTGGCCATGGTGAAGGTCTTCCCAGAACCAGTAACTCCTAATAATACTTGCTTTTTTTGGCCTGTTTTAATCCCATGGGCCAATTTGGCAATTGCCTCGGGTTGATCACCCTGCGGCATATAATCTGAATGAAAAACAAATTGCTGTTTCACAAAAGCTTCCCCCTTTTATCTAAACAGAAACCCGCTAGCATTATTACGAACATATTTTCGGTTTTGTTTTTTAATTTTCGCGATAGATTCATAAAATCCTGCCATTTTTTAATTTTAGAGAAGTATTTTCTCTCCCCTTGACAGTAACTATTAAGTATGTTAGCTTATAAATTAATAACTATTAAATAAAAAATTAATTACAATGATCAATCTACTGTTAAATTATAGGAAAGGATGTTTTTATTAATGAGCAAACTCAAACCCCTACGATTCTTTCAAAAAAATACCTTTTTAGCCACCTTCCTTGTTATTGCTCTAACTACTATTTCTATTATTATCATCAGTGCCTATTCTAATGCTGCTAGTAGCCCCAAAACTGCTGCGCTCAAAAACCCCCAAGTTATTATGAAGACTAATTTTGGGGATATCCGTCTGGAACTCTTTCCAAAAAAAGCTCCGGAGACAGTAAAAAACTTTTTACATTATGTAGACGAAAAATTTTACGACGGAACTATTTTTCACCGAGTAATTGGCACTTTTATGATCCAAGGTGGAGGGTATACGGCCAAAATGACGGAAAAACCAACAAAACCACCTATAAAAAATGAAGCTACTAATAAATTGAGTAACAAGCGGGGGACTATTGCCATGGCCCGTACTAACGTCATTAATAGTGCTACTTCCCAATTTTTTATTAACGTAGTTGATAATCCTTTTTTAGATTACCAAAACAATACAGCCCGGGGCTATGGTTATTGTGTCTTTGGCAAAGTAGTTTCCGGCATGGCCGTAGTTGATAAAATCAAAGCTGTTCCTACCAAAAATTTTGCTTATTTCCAAGACGTTCCTGCTAAAGAAGTAACCATTATTTCTGTGCGGCGAACAAAATAAACAACTTAAGGTTAACATTTTTTGAAAAGAAACGCAAGCACCGCCAAGGTTATAGCTTTTTCAGTTGTGAAAGTGTAACAAAGTGATACCCCTGTTTTTCATAACGGGGCAATTCTTCTTTAAGGATCCGGGCCAAAGCCGGACCAGTTGGTCCAACATGACCGATTCCGACGGCATACTTCTTTTGGTCGGCCTGCTCCATCAACTTTCGCAACTGGCTGCGCATACTAGCTTCCGTGGGAAGATTATCTAAAAAAATGTCTCGACTTAAGTAAGGTAATTGTAACTTTTGACATACTTTAAAAGCTGCTGACTGGCCGGCGGTGCGGCTATCGAAATAATATTTTTTTTGCTGAGCAACTATGCTAATCACCTCGGTCATAACGGTTAAGTCGGCGGTAGCTTTGGAGCCCATATGGTTACTAAAGCCCTTGGCCATAGGCAAGATAGTAAAAGTTTCCTTGACTATTTGCCGAATCTCTTCTTTGGGGGTATTGACAGCAATATATTTTTTACCATACCAGCGCCTTTTGGCCTTTTCCGCTTCAAAAGGCATATGAATGATTATTTCATAACCCTTACGTGCGGCTGTTGCAGCTTGCTGATACGCAAATTCTCCAAAAGGCAAGACGGCAAAAGTCAAAGGATAAGGCACTTCCATCATCTCTTTAATACCGGCTGCATATCCTCCAAAATCATCAATTACTATGGCTACATAACGTTTCTGGGGCATTAAAACTGATTTAACAAAAATTGATGAGTTCCAACCAAAGTATATGAGTAAAGCACCGATTACTAAAATTAACAAGATTTTTTTTCGCTCAAGCAAAATAAGCTGCATAAAATTTACCCCCATAATCAAATGGTATTTACCTCTTAAAATAATATGTTAAAATTCTTCTTTTGAGACATAAGGTTTTTTCTCTATAAAATTGTAAAAATCACAAGGAGTCTTCCCATGAAAAAACTACTTTTTATTATTTTTTTATCTCTCATTTGGACCTCTTTAACTCTTGCCAAGACGGAAACAGGCAAAACACCTCCGGCAAACTCTAATCAAGCTGTTAAGTTCTATTATTCCGGCCAAATTCAAAAAAGCATTGAAACTTATCAGGCCGAAATACCAAACAATCCCGACAAGAAAAGGGCCTTGCTTAATTTAATTCGCCTTTACCAAGAAACCGGGCAATATCCCAAAGCTTTAACATCTCTACAAGAGCTGTTACATAACGAGCCTCAAAACCCCAGGATCCGTTTGGAATATTTGAAAACTGCTTACTTAGCCAATAAACCTAAATTAATACTTAGACAATCCCTCTCTCCGGAAGCTCCCTCCAAAGAGCTTTATTGGTATGCATTAGCTTTAAAAGCAACGGGAAATCTCGAAGCAGCAATTGAAGCTTTTCAAAAATCTTTAAGCAAGTCTGCTTTTCAACCGCTAGCCTACTACCATTTAGGGCAAATCTATCTCCAAAAAAAAGATTTTCAAACCGCAAAAAAGGCTTATCAAAAAGCTCTGACCCAAGAATTTAATTTAATTAGTGCCTTTTTCCCGTTAGCCCAAACCTACATAGCGCTAGAAGAGTACCCCAGAGCCTATCGCCTATTAACGAATGCTCAAAAATTTTTTCCTTGGAATCAAAAAATCACCACCACTTTGGAGAAATTAGTAGCCGAGCACCCCGAATTAGAAAAAGTTACACCAATTACAGCAAAGAAAGCTCGCGAAGCAGTAGAGCCACCTCAGGTTACTCCTATCAGTGACAAGCGCTCAAAAATACCCCTAGTTAAAATTGGTTTAGCTCAAAAGGTAAGTGACTTGTTCATTAAGACTGGCGGGGAATTTTATATCTTTAATGCTCAAAATCAGATTCTTCTTAAATCTTTTGAGAAAGCAGTAATTCAAATTCGTTATAACCCTCAGAAAAAATATTTGGAAGTTTTAAATAATGAAGGTAAACGCATTTTTAAATCATCAAGTGCCTACTTAACGCTGAAATATAACGACCCATCTTTAACTACCGTTTTATTTAATGTGCAATTTGGACAAGGTTCTTACTGGTATGGAGCAGAAAACCGGGCTTACCGCGGGAAGATGCAGTTTCTCGTCAGAAATAAAAAAATTACCGTTATTAATCAAGTCAATATGGAAGAATATCTTTACGCGGTGGTGCCGTCGGAAATGAGCGCCTCTTGGCCCAGATCTGCATTAGAAGCCCAGGCCATCGCCGCCCGTACCTATGCTTTTGCTAATTTAGGTAGATATCGTAAATATGGTTTTGATCTAAAAGCCACCGTAGCCTCTCAGGTCTATCGCGGCGTCTTTCGCGAAAGAAAACGTTCCACTACGGCGGTTAATGCCACCCGGGGTAAAATTTTGCTCCACAATAATAAAATAATTTCTGCTTTTTTTAGTGCTAATTGTGGTGGTTACTCCCAAAGTAGCGGTGCTTTATGGAGTATCAACCTCCCCTACCTGAAGCCGGCTTTGGATAAACTCCTTCCTCCTCGTTCCAAATATTTATCTCCGGTAGCTTTAGCCCGCTGGTTATCCGAGCGTCCCGAAAGTTATAGCAGTCATCCCAAGTACTCGGCCCGCAGTGCTTATCGTTGGCTAAAATGGGTTTCCCGCAGTGATCTCGAAGGGCGATTAAAACATAAAGGTAAAGATATTGGTCAGATCCAAAGCCTTCAGGTGATTTCGCGGAGTAAAACTGGGCTGGTTAGTAAAATCCAAATTAAAGGAACTAAAGGCACCTATCTCGTTAAAGGTGATCGGATTCGGGGTCTTTTTAACAAATTACGAAGCAATACTTTTATCTTTCAACCCAAAATGGGCTCGGATAATTTACCGGAATACTTTATTTTTCACGGTGCCGGTTGGGGACATGGTATTGGCCTGTGTCAAAGCGGGGCGGCCGGAATGGCTGCTGACGGCTACAGTCATGTTGAAATCCTGAAACATTATTATCAGGGAACTGCAATTCATACCAAGTATTAGAATAATTATTGACAAATATTTAAAAATAAATTATAAGTATTAACAGATAAACTTTGATAAAAATGAGGTGCCAATGTCCACATCCAATTTTGAAATTTTAGGAAAAAAAATTACTAGTCCCGTCAAAAAATTAGAAACCTTTCCCAAACCACCTCAAGTAACTAAGGTAGTTTTAGAAAGTGATGAAGTTACCAGCCTTTGTCCGGTTACCGGACAACCGGACTGGGAGACCGTAACTATTGAGTTTGCTCCCCAAGAGCTTTGCATTGAAAGTAAAAGCCTAAAACTTTATCTCTGGAGTTTTCGAGAAGCGGGCGTTTTTTGCGAAGCTCTGGCTGACGAAATTGCTAATGATATCTACAATGCTTGCCAGCCCTTTTGGTGTACGGTCACCATCACTCAAAAACCCCGGGGAGGTATAAAAATCGTAGCTACTGCCACAGTTGGCAATAAA